>JAZDMF010000201.1:0-12376 GCA_043801235.1 Bacteroidota bacterium
CAGCAGCCAATGTGAATCAGGGCACAACAAATCATGTGCTGCATAAATTTTCGTTAGCAGTGACGACTGCAAATGCAACGCTTACAGGAATGCAATGCGTTACTGCAGGCACATATATTTCTGCTGATATCACCAATTTAAGGGTCAGATACTCTGCCGATGCCACGCTTGACGGAGCTGATGCTACTCTGAGTACATATACAACACCCGGAATTGCAGGTACAAAAACATTTCCTTCATTTACATCTCAGGTAATAAACAGCGGAACTACCGGATATATATTTATTACAGCGGATATAGCTGCGGGAGCTACTGCAGGCAATACAATAAATGTAAATATCGTAACTACTGCACATTTAACATTTTCGAGCGGGACAAAATCCGGTTCAACCACAGCAGGGGGTGCGCAGACTTTTGTTGCTGTACCGCCTGCAAATAACGATTGTCCGGGCACAACGTTAACCGTAGGCGCTGCAGCCATTGGCGGTACCGTGGCTGGTGCAACTCAGACGCTTGCCGCCAGTTGTGGCGGAACTGCAAATGATGTATGGTATCAATTTACTACAACAATTGCCGGAAATTATATTATTACAGTTGTCGGTTCTGCATCTTTTGATGCTGTTATTGATTTACGTTCAGGCGCCTGTAATGGTTCTAATGTGGCCTGTGCTGATGCTACACTGGCCGGAGGTACTGAAGTAATTAACAGCTATTCCTGTGCCGCAACAACAACATATCTGATCAGGGTTCATGACTATTATGCTGCCCCTGCAACTAAAACATTTACGATTAAAGTAGAGGCTCCCGGTTCATGTACTGCGCCAACAACCCAGGCTTCGTCATTTAGTTCCAATAATATCACCACCACTTCCATGAATATTGCTTTTACCCGTGGCAATGGTACTGGAGGGGTAATGGTAGTGGCCAGGGCTGGTTCAGCGCCTTCACCTGATCCTGTGAGTGGAACAACATATTTTTCAAGCTCCACTTATGGATTCGGTGATGCCTGCGGTGGAGGTTATGTTGTATATAATGGCACAGCAAACGGCGTTTCTGTTGCTACAGGAAATTTGTCTGTTTCCGGGCTTACAGCCGCTACTACATATTATTTTGCAGTTTATGAATACAATTCCAGCGGAACATGCTATAATCTTACTGAATTAACGGGTAATGCAACTACTCTCTGCAGTTCGCCATCAAGCCAGGCTTCATCATTCAGCTCAAATACCATAACAGCAACTTCAATGAATATTGCTTTTACGCGGGGCGATGGAGACGGAGGCGTAATGGTAGTTGCCAGATCAGGTTCGGCGCCTTCTCCCGACCCTGTAAGCGGATCAGCATATACTGCAAGTTCTACCTATGGGAGCGGAACAGCCTGCGGCGGAGGTTTTGTTGTTTACAAAGGTGTTGCTAACGGCACCTGGTCTGCTACGGGAAATTTACCTGTTTCAGGGCTTACAGCTTCTACAACATATTATTTTGCAATTTATGAATACAATGCAGCCGGTACTTGTTTCAATCTTACAGAACTGACAGGTAACGCCACTACTCTCCCTACTCCTCCTGCAAATAACGATTGCCCGGGCACTGCATTAACCGTAGGCGCGGCAGCCATCGGCGGGACTGTTGCCGGCGCAACACAGACACTTGCTGCAAGTTGTGGTGGTACTGCAAATGATGATGTATGGTATCAATTTACCACTTCTAATGCAGGGGATTACGTTGTTACAGTTGTCGGCACTGCATCATTTGATGCAGTTATTGATTTACGTTCAGGCGCCTGCAATGGTTCTAATATCGCCTGTCAGGATGGAACTTTAGACGGTGGCACTGAAATCCTTACTTATTCCTGTGCCGCTGCTACAACATATCTCATCCGTGTTTATGACTATGGTTCCGATGTGCCTGCAACACCAACATTTACAATTAAAGTGGAATGCGGCCCGCCTGCTGCACCAACATCAAATGCCGCATCAGGTATTACCTGTAATTCTTTCAATGCCAACTGGAGCACTGTTGCCGGTGCAACTAAATATTATCTTGATGTTTCGACAGTATCGAATTTTGCAACTTTCGTAACAGGTTATAATAATCTGGATGCAGGGCTTGTTTTAACATACAATGTAAATACAAATTTAAATCCATCAACTACCTATTATTACAGGGTAAGATCTTTTAATGGTTGCGCCAGCAGCAGTAATTCGTCAAATCAGAACCTTACTACCAGCGCCATGTCAACCCCGACATCCAATGCTGCATCGGGTATCACCTGTAATTCCTTTAATGCAAACTGGACAGCATATACAGGGGCTACTTCCTACCGCCTTGATGTTTCCACTGTATCCAATTTTGCCACTTTTGTTACAGGATATAATGATTTGAATGTTGGCCTTGTAACCACCTATCTCGTAAATTCAGGTCTGAACCCGTCAACCACCTATTATTACAGGGTGAGGGCTATTTCCTCCTGCGGCACAAGTCCGGGTTCTTCTAATCAAAATCTTACCACTTTAGCAGTAGCTACACCGGCTGTTAATGCTGAAACAGGCGTTACATGCAATTCGTTTAATGCCAACTGGACGGCATATACCGGAGCCACTACTTATTATCTGGATGTTTCTACCGATTGGTTATTCGGAAGCTTTGTCGGAATATATAATAATCTTGACGTCGGGCTTGTAACTACCTATGCTGTAAATTCAGGATTAAGCCCTTCAACTACCTATTACTACAGGGTACGGGCAGTTTCTTCCTGTGGTACAAGCCCAAGCTCTTCTTATGAAACCGTTACCACTTCCGCCGGTTTATCAGCGCCTTCAACCAATGCTGCAACGGGTATTACCTGCAATTCTTTTAATGCCAACTGGAGCATTGTTGCCGGTGCCACAAAATATTATCTTGATGTTTCAACAGTATCGAGTTTTGCAACATTTGTTACCGGTTATAATAATCTGGATGTAGGACTTGTTTTAACATATAATGTAAATACAAATTTAAATCCTTCAACTACCTATTATTACAGGGTACGTTCATATAATGCCTGTGGTTCAAGTTCAAATTCCTCATGGATAAGTCTTACCACTTCTGCAGTAGCTACACCTACTGCCAATGCTGCCACAGGTATAACCTGTAATTCCTTTAATGCCAACTGGACAGCATATACGGGGGCTACTTCATACCGTCTTGATGTTTCCACTGTATCCAATTTTGCCACTTTCATAACGGGCTATAATGATCTTAATGTAGGTCTTGTGACGACCTATCTCGTAAATTCAGGACTGAACCCGTCAACTACCTATTATTACAGGGTGAGGGCTATTTCCTCCTGCGGCACAAGTCCGGGTTCTTCAAATCAAAATCTTACCACTTTAGCAGTAGCTACACCGGCTGTTAATGCTGAAACGGGTGTTACATGCAATTCATTTAATGCCAACTGGGCGGCATATACCGGAGCCACTACCTATTATCTGGATGTTTCTACCGATTGGTTATTCGGAAGTTTTGTCGGAATATATAATAATCTTGATGTCGGACTTGTAACTACCTATGCTGTAAATTCAGGATTAAGCCCTTCAACTACCTATTATTATAGAATACGGGCAGCATCCTCATGTGGTACAAGCCCGAGTTCATCTTATGAAACTGTTACCACTTCCGCAGGATTATCGGCACCTTCAACAAATGCTGCAACGGGTATTACCTGCAATTCCTTTAACGCCAACTGGAGCACTGTTGCCGGCGCCACAAAATATTATCTTGATGTTTCCACCGTATCGAGTTTTGCGACATTTGTTACTGGTTATAATAATCTTGATGTAGGTCTTGTATTAACGTATAATGTAAATACAAATTTAAATCCTTCAACTACCTATTATTACAGGGTACGTTCATATAATGCCTGTGGTTCAAGTTCAAATTCTTCATGGATTAGTCTTACCACTTCTGCAATAGCCACACCTACTGCCAATGCTGCTACTGGGATAACCTGTAATTCGTTTAATGCCAACTGGACAGCATATTCTGGAGCTACAACATATTATTTAGATGTATCAACTGTTTCCAATTTTGCAACTTTCGTAACCGGATATAACAATCTTGATGTTGGTCTTGTTACTACATACCTGGTAAATTCAGGATTGAATCCGTCAACATCTTATTATTACAGAATCCGCGCTCTTGCAGCTTGCGGAACAAGCCCGAATTCGGCAAACCGCAGCCTTACCACTTCTGCCGGATTATCTGCACCGACATCCAATGCGGAATCTAACGTTACATGTACATCATTCAGCGCTAACTGGAGTACTCTTGCCGGCGCTACCAAATACTACCTCGATGTTTCAACAGAGTGGGATTTTTCAAGCTTCGTGACTGGTTATAATAATCTTGATGTAGGCAATGTTTTAACATACAGTGTAACCGGTTTGAATTCAGGAACTGATTACTATTATCAGGTGAGAGGATATAATGCCTGTGGTCAAAGCCCAAGTTCTTCATATCAGTGGCTTACCACTCTGTCCGGGTTATCAGCACCATCAATAGACTGGGCAACAAATGAACAATGTACTTCATTCAGCGCCAACTGGTACAGTGTGGGAGGAGCAACCAAATATTATCTTGATGTTTCTACAGTATGGAATTTTGCAAGTTTTGTGACCGGATATAATAATCTGGATGTCGGTAATGTTTTAACGTATATTGTAACGGGATTGACTGCATCAACAACTTATTATTACAGGGTACGTGCCTGGAATGCATCATGTAATTCCAGTCCCAGTTCATCGTATGAAACCGCCTATACAACATCGGCACCTTCGGCACCCACTGCCAATGCAGCAACGACTATTTGCCTCGGATTTATCGCTGACTGGAACAGCGTTTTCGGAGCAACCAAATATTATCTCGATGTTTCCACCGTATCGAATTTTGCAAGCTTTGTGAGCGGTTATAATAATCTTGATGTGGGAAATGTTACTTCCTATAGTTGTACCGCAGGGATAAATCCCTCCACAACTTATTATTACAGGCTTAGGTCTTATAATGGCTGTACAAGCGCTAATTCCAACACTATAACCGCTACTTCCGGTTCCGGAGGAGCCGGACCTGCAAATAATGAATGTGCCGGAGCTACTAATTTAACGGTGGGAGCTAGCTGTAATTATACTACATATACTAATGATTGCGCTACCGGTTCTGCCGTAGCAGCGCCGTCCTGCGGCGGTACTCCTGCCAATGATGTATGGTTCTCAGCTACTGTACCCACTTCAGGAAATGTTAATATTACCACACTTCCTCTTGTGATGACCGACGGCGCCATGGCGGTATATACCGGTAATTGCGCTGGTTTAACCGAGATAGACTGTAATGAAGACTATTGTGGTATTGCCGGCGGTCTGATGCCGGAAATACGAATCAGGAATGCAGGCCTTGCAGGACAGACTATACGGATAAGAGTATGGTCGGAATCCGGGGCTACAGGAACTTTCAAATTATGCATTTTTGAGCCTGTTGCACCTATTCCCTGCGATGGTAATCCAGTTGCAACAGATAATTGTTCGGGCGCTACTCCTATTTGTGAAGCAAATTCATACTGCGGCAGTACCAGCGATTACTACTCTGTTGACATGCCCGGAAATATGTGTCAGACATGCGGTTTATTTGATGGTTCTATAGAAAATAATTCATGGCTTTCATTTCAGGCAAATGCCGCTACCGCTTCACTTCACGTGGTAGTTACTAATTGTTCCAACGGAATTCAGATGGGTATTTATTCGGCAACCGGGTGTAATGGATTTACTTTGATGTCTGATATTGATTATACATCGATTTGGGGCGGACAATTTAATTTTAATATAAGTAATTTAGTTCCTTTAACGCCTGGAACAACTTATTATATAATGATTGACGGGTATGCCGGTGATGTATGCGATTATGATATCACACCGGTAAGCGGCATTTCGGTAGTTGATGCAGGCCCTGACCAGTGCGGCACAGGCGCGATTCAATTGAATGCAACAGGAGGCACCGTTTATACATGGACTCCTTCGGGCAGCCTCAGCAATCCTAATATTGCTAACCCTGTAGCCAATCCAGGTGTTACAACTACTTATACCGTAACTACAAATGGCGCCAATCCTATGTGTCCCGCCACACAGGACCAGGTAACTGTTTATGAGTATAATGTTTCTATTGATGTTAGTGGCACGACCGATGTTACTTGTTACGGAGTAAATGACGGACAATCTATAGCATTAGTGACGGGAGGAAGCGGGTTTACGTATTCATGGAATACGGTTCCTGTTCAAACAACGCAAACTGCTGTTGGGCTGCCACCGGGGAATTATACAGTTACTGTTACTAATGCCAACGGATGCAGTATAACTGCAAATGTTACTGTTGATCCGAAACCACAGATGAATGTAACTTATAACTCCACTCAGTGTGATTGTTTTGATGATGATGGCACAGCTAGTGTTGCCAGTATATTAAATGGTGTAGGTTCGTTTCCGTCAGATTATACAATTACATGGAATACCGTTCCTCCGCAAACAGGTGTAACAGCAACCGGCTTATCACCAGGGGCTTCTTATGTAGTTACTGTTGTTGATAATGATAATGGCGGATGTACGGCAGTAGTTAATGGAAACCCTATAACTATTACAAGCACAACTGAAACAGGAAATACTTACAAATGGTATGGAAAAGTAAGTACAGGATGGGATAATGGAAATAACTGGTGTCGTAATCTTACTACTGAATTTCCGAAACTCAATAACCACGATGCAATAATCCAGGTCGTACCCAATGATTGTATAATACCCAATGATGGCGTTTCATATCAATGTAATAACATCACCATTAATGGTGTTCTGATAGAAAGTGGAAGTAATTCTAAATTAAAGGTGTCAGGAAATTGGATAAACAACGGAACATTCACTGAAAATTCCGGACTCATTACTTTCAACGGTGCTTCCACCTATAGTATTGGTGGAACAAATCCTACCACATTCGGAAATCTTGAGATCGCAGAAGGAAGCGGTACGGTCAATATGGTTCATGATGTTACCATAAATAAAAACCTTACCCTTACCAGCGGAACACTTGATGCAACGGCAGGCAACAGCAACATTTTTATCAAAGGCAACTGGACCAATAACGGGGGCATTTTTAATGCAAGGCAGGCATCAGTTACTTTCAACGGTTCTGCTACGCAAACTGTGAAATCGAACAGCAATTCATTCGCAAATGTAGAAATCCTTAATACGGTTATACCAAGTGCAACCGATGGAATAATGCTGACGGATGATATGCCGATAAACGCTACTCTGACATTAACTGACGGAACTATTATTACCGGGGCGAATAAAGTAATAATTTCAGACTTTGAAAATACAAGGGTAACTTTTAGCGGTTCAAATTCCAATTATACCGAAAGCTGGATCTATGGTAATATTAGAAGATATATTAAAAATGCAGTTAATGGCAACTATGTTTTTCCAGTTGGTAAAGACATTAAATCATACATTGCTGTTTTAACCAATAACAGTTTGCCGTCATCAACTCCATTCTATATTGATTGTTTCTTTAAACCAATTCCGACAACTCCCAATCTGAACTTCCCTTCAACATTGACAGAATGTGGCGCTACCTATGTTAATGTAATGACTGAAGGTGTCTGGTCGCTAACAGAAAATGGCAGCATAGACGGAACATACGATTTAAAACTTTATTTTAATGATTTCAGTTTGGTGCCTGTTACTGATGATAACAGGTTCAATATTATCAGCCGTCCTGCCGACTTAAATGATGGAACAAACTGGATGCTTTCCAGTGGTATTTGCGACCCGACACTTGTATCTTCAGGCTATGCCTCGCGAATAACCATGAACACATTCTCTGAAAAGGGGATTGCCAAAGCAAATGGAATATTGCCTGTTGAATTATTGTCATTCAATACAACTTGTCAAGCTGATAAAATTTTTGTAAACTGGGCTACTGCTTCTGAAACAAATAATGATTATTTCACTCTTGAAAAAAGCTCCGACGGAAATGATTTTCTTCCTATTTATACAATAAGCGGAGCAGGGAACAGCAATTCATTGTTAAATTATAGTTATACCGATGATTCTCCATTCAGTATTACTTATTATAAATTAAAACAAACTGATTTTGACGGATTATATACCTATTCCGATATGATTTCAGAAACTTGCGATGAGGAAAATTCCGGGCTTGACATTATTAATATTTTTGGTAACGATTCAGGCAGCAGCAGCTTTTCAATTACATATTTATCATCCCAGGGTGAAGTTTCATTTGTGATATATGATCTGGTTGGACAGGAAATTTATAGTATTAAAAAAATATCGGATGCAGGAAAAAATACTGCAATAATTGATACGCGGAATATTTCTGAAGGTATTTATATTATTTTGCTTAAAAACAACACAAATTTTGTTTCCCGAAAGGTTGTTGTCAGGAAATAATCATTTTATGGGTTATTATAGTTTACGTTAGTTTGGTTTTATATCTTCATTCCCTGCTATTATGGTAGGGAATGTTTTATTATTTTAATTTTTTATTTGATAATGGGGCATTCCTCTGTTCTATTTTGTTGCTTAGGTTCATTTATTGTTTCAATGTCAGTCATTGCAGTGATTTATTATGATAAAACAAGATCTTCGCAAAAAAAAAATCACTTCAAAGAAAAAAATAAAATTTAATGCAGAAATACTTGAAGGTAGAAAAAATGTATCTCTAACAAAATGATTTGAATTTAATTGAATCAATAATTATTTTTAAAAAATATTCTTGCATTTTCCATAAAATTATTATCATTATAATTATGAAGTATAGGCTAATAATAATATTAATACTCATCACTAAAATTGTGTCCGGACAGGCTCCCGCTATTGAATGGCAAAATACTATAGGCGGAAATGATAACGATTATCTACATTCTTTACAACAATGTAAAGATGGCGGTTATATACTTGGAGGGTATTCCAAGTCAAATATTTCACCTGATAAAACAGAAAATTGCATTGGCAATAATGATTACTGGGTGGTGAAACTTGATTCTCCTGGGAATATCATTTGGCAAAACACAATTGGTGGTAGTGGTCCTGATTATCTTAATTCTATACAGCAAACTTTTGACGGGGGTTATATTTTAGGCGGACATTCTTCATCAGGTATTTCAGGCGATAAAACAGAAAACCTGATCGGCGGAGCTTATAATGATTACTGGATTGTCAAAGTGGATTCATCAGGAAATATACAATGGCAAAATACTATTGGCGGTAATAATTATGATTACCTGTATGCAATATGGCAAACTGTTGATAGTGGTTTTGTACTGGGCGGTTATTCTTCGTCGGATATTTCGGGTGACAAAACAGAGAACTGCATTGGCGATAAAGATTACTGGGTCGTAAAAGTTGATAAAACCGGAAGTATTGAATGGCAGAACACTATTGGGGGAACAGGGGAAGATGAATTTCATTCTATGCAATATACATCTGACAGAGGTTGTATTTTAGCCGGTTGGTCAGATTCAAATATATCTGGCGATAAAAATGAAAACTCCCAGGGAGGACTTGATTACTGGGTGGTAAAACTTGATCAGTTTGGAAATATACAGTGGCAAAATACTATCGGTGGCAATGGAGATGATTACCTGCATAGCATAAAACAAACTTCAGATGGAGGTTATATACTGGGAGGTTATTCCAATTCTGATTTATCTGGAGACAAAACCGAAAATTGTATTGGATTTTTTGATTATTGGGTAATTAAACTCAATGCTTCGGGTGATATCCAATGGCAAAATACCATTGGGGGTAATAGTCCTGACCAACTTTTTTCCATTAAACCTACTACTGATAATGGATATATTTTGGGAGGACATTCCCAGTCGGGCATTTCAGGTGACAAAACCGAGAACAGCATGGGAAGTGGCGATTTCTGGATAATGAAACTTGATTCTTCCGGAAACATTGCATGGCAAAACACCATTGGCGGAAACAGTAATTATGACTTATGCTACTCCATACAGGAAACAAGTGATGGGGGTTACATCATGGGTGGTGATTCCAATTCTGATATTTCAGGCGATAAGACTGAAAACAGTATGGGAAGCATTGACTATTGGGTGATAAAATTATTTCCTGACAGCAGTATAATCGTCTCGAATTCTGAATCAATCATAAATGATGAAATAGTTATTTCTCCAAATCCCTTCAGTGATCATATTACAATTCAATTAAAAAATAGTTATGACGAAATAAATATTTCTATTTTGAATTCATTAGGTCAAACTGTCGTTCCATCTCGCTTTTATTCAGAAAAAAATAATGAAATAATTGATATGGATATGCTGCCACAGGGAATTTATTTCTTATATATTACATATCGTGATTTGTCTTATTCAATTAAAAAATTAATCAAGGCTTAATAACAAAGAATTTTATCGAAACAATCAGAAGTGCAAACTTTGATACTATAGGTTTATCGTACAATTCTATACAACTTAAACTTGTTGTTGCTCCACTCGCAAACCAGCAAATTGTTGTTCAATGAAATAAATTTTTTCAGGCTGTCTTCAGGTAAGAAATTAATGGGTTCATCCGTGTATAAAATATATGAAATATTATCCTTTTCTATATTTTCTTTTATACCCTGCATAGACTGGTCCGGTTTCATATGATAACTGCTCCTTTCAGCATATAATGCCAGTGCACGCGGCTTCACAAAATCAATAAGAGCATTTTCAGAAACATTATTTCTGATGTATGTGAAAGCTTCGGCAGCATTTTCTTCCTGCGGCCCCCATAAAACTTTATTCTGTTGGTTAATTATTTTTTCAATACCGACTTTGTATTGAACTATGATCAAAGCTCCAATTAGTATTATGATTACTTTTCTGTTCACTGATTTAAAAGGAATATTTATGTCTTTTACAGCAATCAGTGCATAATAAAATAAAACCGGAACTATGGGTAGAATGAACCTGAATCCGGCATTACCGTATGGATAAATCAGGATGAACAGGCAGTAAAATATTACCAACAGATCAATAAAATCAAGTTTCATGGAAATTTTCTTTATAAAGCCTATAACAGCGAATGTCAGTAAAGCCGACTGAGTAAAAATCGGAAGAAACTGCCAGTCGTTGTTTTCATTGGCAAAGAAATTTTTGAATACAGAAAAATTATACGCAAGATTGTCACGGACAACCTGAGATAAAGCATCGAAAGTAAAAACGGAGGTGTAATAAAAAAATCCGGAAGAAGGGGTTCTGAATAAAAGCACATTTAATAATGCATATGTCAACAATGCCGCAATAATCAGTATGATTTTTTGCCATACCGATTTTTTCATCAAAACATTATAAGTATCTTTTTTCCTGAATTGATAAACACATAAAATGATTTCCGTCAAAACAGCAAAAATTAAAACTGATCCTGCAGAACGAACAGACATTAAAAAGCCACCAAGAAAACCGATAAAAATATAAAAGAAGTAATTACTTTTTTCTTTACGGAAATGATAAAGTATGATGATGATCAACAGGAATAATGTAAAAGGTATTTCTGACATGACCTCCATTTTGAAATTCAGTGTCCATGGATTATAAACAATAATAAGAACAAGAAAAAAAGATGTCAGGGCTGAAAAATAAAATTTAAAAAAACGGTACATGAGCAATGCTGCAAAAATAAGCAGCAAGCTTAAAAAAACTGTGTATGCAGAAATGCTGTTTCCGAAAAAACAATAAACAGGTGCTAATAATAATGGAAAACCAATCGGATATGCAGGCGGGCCTATTCCCGGAGAATCCTGATTCAGAACATATCCGAGGGAAGATTGGGGAATCCCTTCAATAATATTCTTTGCCTGATGTATGTATGAGGCATAATCATCCCCCCAGTCATGGCTGCTTTTGATGTTAATAAATAATAAGGGAAGGCAAAAAAGAAATAATAACCACGAAGGATAATTTTTTTTAAAAGTTAAAAATATTTGTTTCACGGTAAAAAAATAACTGATTCATACAGAATATGATTTATCAAAAGTATCAAAATTATTTTTGACATAGAAACATTTCGACCTGAAGTAATATTGGTTTTTCCTGTGTAACGCCCATGCATGGTAGGGGTACACACTCAGGCCGGCCTAGGTGAGTTCACTAATATGGCGATCCTTGACCCAATTGTTTTTTGTTCGGAAAATTTTAAAAATATTTGTTTCACGGTAAAAAAATAACTGATTCATACAGAATATGATTTATCAAAAGTATCAAAATTATTTTTGGCATAGAAACATTTCGACCTGAAGTAATATTGGTTTTTCCTGTGTAACGCCCATGCATGGT
>JAZDMF010000203.1:0-10365 GCA_043801235.1 Bacteroidota bacterium
ATTTTCTGAAAATCAAGTTTTTTTGATGTTTTCTTCAAGGTTAACCGCTTATTCATGTATTATGACGATAAAAGATATAATTTGGTTGCCTCTTTCTTCATGATTTACTTATGCATATAAGTAATAATCCTTATACTTCCAAAGAGAATTTTTGTTTCAATATCACACTTTATTCTTCAATATAAAATTCAAAGTCCCAAGCCTCAAATTCAAAGTCCCAAGAAATACTCACAAACCTTCATGGAATTTGGAGCTTGGGGTTTGGGATTTGGGGCTTATGAAAACCCAAGTCTAAAGCCTCAAATTCAAAGTCCCAAGAAATACTCACAAACCTCCTTGGAATTTTGAATTTGGGGCTTGGAATTTGGGATTTAAGCTTTCCATTCCCTGATAACAAAAATATCATTTTATATTGACATAAAAAAATCGGGGCATAGTTATTTTTTCAGGCAGTTTATTAACATTGGGGTTTTGTACAATTTATAATATTACCTTTGTCATCCTTTTTGGTTTTTATAATAAAAATAAACAGGAAAATATGAAAAAATCATTCTTCATTCTTGCAATAATTGTTATGGGAACAGCCTGCAAAACGCTGTATTCACAAACTTACTTTGATTTATCGCTGGGCACTTTCATTGAAAACTGGAGCAATACGGGCATGATCACAGCCAATGATGACTGGTCGGGCGTGGCCAATATCAGGGGATTCCTGGGTTCCAGCCTTACCACGGCAACGGGTGTTGATCCGCAAACCGTGCTGGCTGATGAAACTACAATTGATGTAATTGCCAATCAGGCAAACCCGAACACTCTTACTTCGGGCGGCGTTGCCGAATTTGAAATCACCGATCCGGTAGTGGCTATACAAGGCTCAGGAACGGCCGATGCTCCCTTCATTGTAATTTTTCTTAACTCAACAAATGTTTCAAACATAAGCATTACATACAATCTCCGTGATGTTGACGGAGCAATAGATAATGCCGTTCAACCTGCTGCCCTGCAATACAGGATAGGCACTACAGGCGATTTCACCAACATTCCTGCAGGTTTTGTGGCAGATGCGAGCACAGGACCCAGTCTTGCCACTCTGGTAACACCGGTTAACATTACTTTACCCGGAGCATGCGAAAACCAGGCACAGTTACAGATAAGGATCATCACAGCAAACGCAACAGGCAGCGATGAGTGGATCGGCATCGACGATATCAATATCAGCGGGACCACTGCTGCCGCACCTTCCAAACTGCTTGTTACATCAATCAACAACGGAGCTGACCCCTATGTGAATACCGGGTTTTATGCAGTGGTAAAAGCTGTGGATGCAGGCAACAATCCTGTTACAGTAAGTTCAGATGTGAATTACACATATACGCGTATTGCAGGAACCGGGGTTCCCGGCGGTACGCTTTCAGGAACCATCACAACAGGAACAGGCGTTGACACTTTGTTTGGAATAACATACAATACAGTTGAAAACGGGGTAAGTATCAAAGCAAGTGACGATGCTTCGGTTTTAACTGCAGATACCAGTGTTCTTTTCAATGTGATTGCTTTGCCACCGGTTGCAACAAAGCTTCATTTCACCGACATCAATGGCGGAATTCCTTTTTATACCAATCAATCATTTACTGCAACGGTGGAAATACTCGACAATATAGGTAATCCGACAAATACTGTAAGTGATGTGAACATTACGCTCACCAGATTAAATGGCACGGGAACGATTACAGGAAGTACCACCGGCACTATCACAAGCGGAAACAGCAGTACAACAATAAGTGGTATTTTTTATGATGTAGCCGAAACCGGTGTTACACTTAAAGTTACTGACGATGCCGTTTTACTGGAAGCTGACACTTCTGAAGCATTTGAAGTTCTGTCGCTGCCTCCCGCTCCTGCTCTCGTAATCACCGAAATCATGTACAACCCGCCCGAATCAGGCACCGACTCACTTGAATTCATTGAAATATATAACAACGGAAGCACTCCTGCTGACCCTGACAATTTATATTTCAGCTCAGGTGTTATTTACCCTTTCCATAACGACATTATCCAGCCCGGTGAATATTTTATTTTAAGTGTTGATTCAGTAGCATTCATGAACTTTTTCGGGAAAACAGCACACCAATGGATCAGCGGAGGATTGTCGAATTCCGGTGAAGCCATAGTAATTAAAGATGGCTGGGGAACTGTAGTTGATTCTGTTTATTATGTAAATATAGCGCCCTGGCCAACCGAGCCCAATGGAAACGGATCTTCACTGATGCTTTGCGATCCCAATACAGATAATAATTCAGGTTCAAACTGGGTGGCTTCCCTTGTTACAAATGCCACAGCATACGCTGTTCTTAACACCAAGCAGGTGTATGCAACACCTGACACATCCTGCGTTATCAATATTGTTGATTTAATTCCGCCTGCTGTTACAAATGCCTATGCAACAAGTCTGACCGATGTTACAGTGGTTTTTGATGAAGCGGTAAATGCAACAGCAGAAAATACTGCCAATTACACAGGACTTATTTCAATATCCACTGCCATCAGGAATGCATCACTCGACACTGTTACCTTAACTCTTGCAACACCTTTGCAGAATGGTGTTCCAGATACTCTGACCATATCAAATGTTGAAGATACCAGCGGAAATGTTATGGCCGCTCCCCAAAGCTTTGCAGTTATTTTCAACGTATCGGTTGAAAATATTGTCATCACTGAAATCATGTACAATGATCCCAGTTCCGGTGCCGATTCGCTTGAATATATTGAATTATACAATAACGGCACAACCGCTGCAAATATCAGCGGATACACTTTTAATTCAGGAATCACTTATGAATTTCCTGTAAATACCATCATCAATCCTGCATCCTATTCAGTGATTGCGAAAAACGCGAATGCCGTGAATAATTTCTTTACACTCAGCGGAACCATGCAGTGGGACAATGGCCAGGTTTTAAACAATACAGGAGAAAAAATTTCGCTGGTAAATATGGCCGGCGATATAATTGATTCGCTTACATACAAAATAAGCAATCCGTGGCCTCCGGCCGCAAACGGCAACGGCCCTTCACTTACCTTCTGCAATACTTTACTTGACAATTCAAATGGAAGCAGCTGGTCTGCATCCTCAGAATATGTTGATTCACTTAACAGTGCTGCTGTTTACGGAACACCCGGATACGGCTGCAATGCAGCATCTCCTTATGTTCTGAATGCATACGCTTTTGATAACACAACAGTTATAGTAGCATTTAATGAAGCAGTGAACACAACAGGAGAAAATACGGTTAATTATACGGGAGCCGGCAGTGTAGCCGGAGCAACAAGAAATGCCGGACTTGACACTGTTACCCTATCATTAGGAACCGCACTGAGCGACGGAATACAATACATACTTGCAATTTCCGGTGTGCAGAACTCTTTCGCAGTACCCATGGATTCAACGCAGCATTTTCCGGTTATGTTCAACGGATCAATTACAGAAATTATAATTTCTGAAATAATGTACAACGATCCCAGCTTAAATGATGATTCGCTTGAGTACGTTGAATTGTACAATAACGGAGCTGCCACTGCAAATATCAGCGGATATAGTTTTAATGCAGGAATTACTTATGAATTTCCGCTGAACACTACGATCAACCCCTCATCATACCTGGTGATTGCAAAAAATGACACGGCAGTAAATAATTTTTATTCCATCAGCGGAACGCTTCAATGGGATAACGGCGAAGCATTAAGCAATGCCGGAGAAAAAATTTCCATAATCAATATGGCAGGAAATGTTATCGATTCGCTTACATACGATGTCAGCAGTCCGTGGCCTGCGAGCGCCAACGGCAATGGCCCTTCACTGACCTTATGCAATCCATCCCTCGATAATTCCGACGGAAACAACTGGTCAGCATCAACCGAACCTGCCGGAACTCTCAACTCTGTTGATGTATACGGAACACCAGGAAACGGCTGCAGCATTGTTACCACTCCACCCTTTGTTACAAATGCATTTGTGTGGGATAACGCAACAATTACAGTTGCATTCAGCGAGGCTGTAAATGCAACTGCTGAAATCACATCAAACTACACTGGTCTTGGAATAATCAGCAGCGCTGTCAGAAATACCACTTTGGATACAGTAACCTTATCGCTTGCAACACCGCTGCAACAGGGCGTTTCCGACACTCTTACCGTTTCTTCAGTTGAAGATATGTCGAACACACCCATGGCTGCTCCGCAGGATTTTATTTTTATTTTCAACAACACTATTGAAAGTATCGTGATCACTGAAATAATGTACAACGATCCGAGCCTTTCAGCCGACTCGCTTGAATTCATTGAATTCTATAACAACGGAGCCATTGCGAATATTGGCGGATATAAAATTACCGCAGGCGTACTGTTTCAGTTCCCCTCCGGTACGACCATAAACAATGGCGGTTATATTGTTGTTGCTAAAAATGCAGGTGCTGTTGATAATTTCTTCGGGATATCAGGAACACTTCAATGGGATAACGGCGAAGCATTAAGCAATGCAGGAGAAAAAATCATCCTTACGAATACGGAAGGCGGCATTATTGATTCGCTGACTTACGACATCAGCAGTCCGTGGCCTTCAGACTGCAACGGTAATGGTCCTTCGCTCACATTGTGCAATCCCGATGTTGAAAATTCAGACGGCAGCGCATGGTACCCCTCAGAGGAATGGGCAGGCATACTAAATGCCATCGCCGTTTATGCGGGTCCCGGAATTGGATGCACTACCACAGGAATAACTGAACCCGCTTTATTTTCAGATCTCATAATTTCTCCGAATCCTTCCAGCAGCATTTTGAATTTCATAAATATGCCCGAACAAAGTGAAATAATAATTTTCGATGTTTTGGGCAGCATGATTAAAAATATATCTTTGCAGCAGGATCATGTATCGGTGAATATTTCAGAGTTTCCGAAAGGTATTTACATAATTCATGTAAATGATAAAATATCAGGAAACACTGTATCTGAAAAAATAGTGAAACTTTAAATTAATTTTACATATGAAAAAGCTAATTACTATTGTTCTTCTGGCATTTTCATTGCTGTCCGGCAATGCACTGATCAGCCAGACGTATTTTGATCTTTCTTCGGGATCGTTCACACAGGATTGGACAAATACCGGTTTAATAACCACAAACAATGACTGGAGCTCAGTGCCAGGCATCATAGGGTACAGAGGAGATGGCCTGACTTCTTCCACAGGCGTTGATCCGCAGACTGTACTTGCCGACTCCCTGACCGTTGTAAACATTAACGCAAATCAAACCTCACCAAGTACTTTTACATCCGGCGGTATTTGTGAATTTGAGATTACCAATCCTGTGGTTGCTTTCCAGGGTTCCGGTACGGCAGATGCTCCTTTTCTTGTGTTTTTCATGAACTCAACAAATGTGTCAAATATTCAGTTTTCATGCAACCTGCGTGATGTTGATGCTGCCGCTGATAATTCAGTTCAGCCTGTGGCATTTCAATACAGGGTAGGAACTACCGGGAATTTTACTAATATTCCTGCCGCTTTTACGGCAGATGCAAGCACGGGGCCAAGCCTTGACACACTTGTTACTCCTGTAAGCTTTACTCTTCCCTCTGCCTGCGATAACCAGCCACAGATCCAGATCAGGGCAATAACTGCAAATGCCGTTGGCAGCGATGAACTTATCGGAATTGATGACATTAATATTGCCGGAACAACGGCATCTGCTCCTACAAAACTTGGCGTTACTTCAGTTAATGGCGGAACAGATCCTTATGTGAATACCGGATACTATGCCGTTGTAAAATCATTAGATGTGAACGATATACCTTCCGCAGTTCCTTCAAATGTGAATTTTTCAATAACCCTTGCAACAGGCAGCGGAATACTGGGTGGCACGCTTACCGGTACAATACCTGCCGGAACAAGTGCTGATACTGTTTTTGGAATCACTTATAATACAGCTGAAACAGGTGTGAGCATAACTGCCACCGATGATGCAGCTGTATTAACTTCGGGAACCAGTGCTTTATTTACAGTTCAGGCTTTGCCTCCTGCTGCAGTTAAACTGGCTGTGACAGATATTAACGCCGGTGTTGATCCGATTGTCGGGCAAATTTTTACTGCCACCATAGAAACTCATGATATCACTGGCAATCCGGTAAATGTAGTGTCAAATGTAAACATTACCTTATCTGCAATATTCGGAACAGGAACACTGGGCGGGATTGTGACGGGCACAATTAATTCAGGCGCAAACAGTGTTACAATTACCGGAATTGTGTACGATGTTGCCGAAAATAACATTGCAATCAAGGCTGTTGATGATGCCTCGGTACTCACTGCTGATACCAGCGTTCTGTTCAACGTCCTTGATATTCCTGCCGTTCCCGCCCTGGTTATCACAGAAATCATGTACAATCCACCTGAATCAGGAATCGATTCGCTTGAGTTCATTGAAATATACAATAATGACGCTACTGCTGTTCCGTTAAAAAACATGACCTTCAGTTCAGGTATTGTTTATACTTTCAAAGATGACACCCTTCAGCCGGGCAACTATTATATTGTGTGTGTTGATTCTGTTGCATTCTTTAATTTCTTCGGAGTAACAGGCCACAAATGGACAAGCGGCGGCCTTTCCAACGCAGGCGAAGCCATCGCCATAAAAGACAGCTTCGGCAGCCTGATAGATTCTGTATTTTATCAGAATGCTGCCCCGTGGCCGACAACACCTAATGGAAGCGGCCCGTCTCTGGTGCTTTGCGATCCTGATCTTGACAACAATGCAGGGGCAAACTGGTTTGCTTCGGCAGAATTTGTTGATTCGCTGAATCTTCAGGCTGTTGCTGCCAATCCGGGTACCGGCTGCATTACAACCGGCATTAATACATACAGTGATGCATCTACCGACCTGAATTATTATCCCAACCCAGTTAGCGATGAATTTACAATTGAATTTACCGGAACCGCCAGCGATATCAGCCTTTTTGATATATCAGGAAACAGGGTTTATAAAACTGAAAAAGTTACATCCCCGAATACAATAATTACTGCGTATTTATGTAAGGGTATTTATCTTTTAAAGGTCACAATTGATAATAAAGTAATCACCCGGAAAGTTTCAGTGATGTGATCAAAAACCATTTTTTATAAAGAAGCAGCTTTATCAAGGGCTGCTTTTTTTATTTTTTATATTTTTGCTTTAAATGAGTCATCCATAATGAAAAAAAAAATCCGGTATTTTTCAACATTATCCTTTTGTTTTATTTTATCATTTCATGCATATACGCAGGATGAAAAGCCGCTGCGGGTTGAGATCGAAGCAAAGTATAATTCCGATTCATACAAAATAATTCCTTTCGGCGAAAAAGGGGTTTTACTGTTCTACATGAGCAATGAAGATGAAAGAAAACAAAATCCGGGCATATGGTATTTCACTTTATATGATACGAACTTCAAAGAGCTGTGGACACAGGAGAAGGTTGTGCCCAGTGAAATGGAATACCAGAATTTTGATTACAATGAAAACAATCTTTACTTATTTTTTGAAAATACCATAAGCTCAAATTCCGGCGGCAGCATAGAGATACTGAAAATAGATATCGACAGCGCAAACCTGAAAACTTTCAGCACACCGGTAAATGTAAAAGCAAGCGTTACGTCATTCAAAGTAATAAATGATGTTGTTATGCTGTCGGGACACACGCTTCCAAGCCGGGGCACATCATGCCTTCAGGCCTGCTTTGCGCTTACACTGATCCCCGGAATTTTAAGCACTACCCTTTACAATTATCAGCCATTCCTGTTCATTTATAATCTGAATAACGGCGCTACGAAAGTTGTGAACGACACATACAAGGGACACGCTTATGCTGATGATCTGTCGGTTGATGACAAGAATGAAACTTTCAATGTTACCATAAAAAATCACATTCCGCGCAAAACCAACGCCATGTATATTGACGAGTTCAATACCGACGGCACTAAAATAAGCACGCTGAAACTTGTAACAAATGATGACAAAAGAAAACTGAACACATGCAGGATCGTTGCCCTTAATGAAAATGAAAAAATATTAATAGGCACTTATAATAATGCAACGAAAGGCAATAAGGCAAATCCTGCTTTTACAGGCTTTTCAGAAGGTTCATCAGGCATATTCTTCAGCAAGATCACCCACGGGGAACAGGAAGAAATTAAATTCTACAATTTTTCTCATTTCAAGAATTTTTATTCTTACATAAGCGAACGACGCGCTATTAAAATTCTGAAAAAAGCAAAAAGGATGGAACTGAAAGGCAAAGAACTTTCATACAATTACCGACTGCTTGTTCACGATATTATTAAAAAGGATTCGAATTACATCATGATTGCCGAAGCATATTACCCGGAATACCACACTGTGACTTATACAAGCTATGATTCCTACGGGCGCCCATATACAACATCCTATACTGTTTTCGACGGCTACCGTTACACCAATGCCATCATTGCCTGTTTTGACGACAAAGGCGAACTGATATGGGATAACAGTTTCGAGATTTGGAATATTCTGACATTTAACCTGAAAGAACGCGTAAAAGTAATGTTCGATGGTGATGACATTCTTTTAACATACAGCAACGAAGGGAACATTGCTTCAAAGATCATCCGCGGGAACGAAGTGGTGGAAGGCAAGCAGTACACAGAAATTCAAAGCACTTATGCCAATGACCGCCTGATTTCCGATTACAACAGCGATATGGAATACTGGTACGGAAGTTATTTTATTTCATACGGGTATCAGAAAATAAAAAACAACAAGCAGGATAAAAGCAAACGCATGGTTTTTTATTTCAATAAAATCGCATTCCAATAGATAATAAAAAATATTCAGAACAATAATTAATACGATCAGTCAGAGCATTCCTATGCCCTGCTCTGAGTGACAAAAAAGTAATAAATAAAATGGAACAACAACCAAAAAAAACTTTCAGACAATCGCTTGGCTTTTTCGATGCCACAATGATCGTTGTCGGGTCAATGATCGGTTCCGGTATATTCATTGTAAGCGCCGATATTGCACGTACAATGGGTTCGCCAATGTATCTTCTTCTTACATGGGTGGTAACCGGAATCATCACTATCATCGCAGCTTTAAGTTATGGTGAGCTGGCAGCCATGATGCCCAAAGCCGGTGGGCAATATGTTTACCTGAAAGAATCGTACAACCCGATGGTTGGCTTTTTGTACGGATGGACATTGTTCATGGTAATTCAGACAGGCACTATTGCAGCCGTGGCTGTGGCTTTTGCGAAATTCACCGGGGTGCTGCTTCCTGTTTTCAGTGAAAAGAACATTTTACTCCATATCAAAGGATTTCAGTTATCTGCCGCACAGTTGCTGGCTATTGCAAGCCTTATCATTCTTACTTTCATAAATTACCGGGGCATTAAAAACGGCAAGGTAATGCAGCTCACATTTACTATCACGAAAATTTTAGCTCTTGCAGGACTCATCATTGCCGGGCTTGTTGTGGCATCAGGCAGCGGCTTCTGGTCTACCAATTTCAGCGACATGTGGAAAGCAAGCACAACAACATTAAATGGAAATGACATAAAAATATTCGAGCTGGGAGGTCTTGGATTACTGACTGCTTTTGGCGTTGCCATGGTGGGAAGCTTGTTTTCGAGCGATGCATGGAATAATGTTACTTTTATTGCAGGAGAAATAAAAAATCCGAAACGTAATATTCCATTGAGCCTTTTCTGGGGAGTACTTATTGTTACTGCTATTTATCTTCTTGCCAATGTTGCCTATCTCAGCCTGCTGCCATTGAACGGCAGCCCTGAAGCATCCGATGCCATCGGAAGAGGGATTCAGTTTGCCGCCGGCGACCGTGTGGGTGTTGCGGCAGCATCGCAAATTTTCGGACAATCGGCAGCAATCATTATGGCTGTGCTCATTATGATTTCCACTTTCGGATGCAACAACGGACTGATTCTATCGGGTGCCCGCGTTTATTATGCCATGGCAAACGACGGATTGTTTTTTAAAGGAGTTTCAAAACTGAATAAATATGCCGTGCCCGGCATTGCCCTTATTTTTCAGTGCATCTGGGCAAGCGTTCTTTGCTTATCCGGAAAATACGGCGACCTGCTCGATTATGTTGTTTCTGCAGTCCTTATTTTTTATGTACTCACTATTGCCGGAATATTTATTCTCAGAAAAAAGAAACCCGATGCAGAACGCCCTTACAAAGCCTTCGGTTATCCTGTGCTTCCGGCATTATATATTATTACAGCACTTGCCATATGTATCGACCTTTTTATATATAAATTTGATAATACCTGGCCGGGTTTTTTAATTGT
>JAZDMF010000205.1:0-4574 GCA_043801235.1 Bacteroidota bacterium
ATTCCCCGGCGATACCTATTTGCAAAGCAGCTATAATTTTATCAGGGAAAACAGGAAGGACGGCTACCAGAATTCATTTCTGAATATATACAGGTACGAACATTACCAGTTGGTTGATGTGCGCAAACATCCTGCGATTAAGGAAAAAGAGAAAAAGCAATAAAAAAAAGCTGCCGGAGTTTTCAGGCAGCTTCAAAATCGCAAATCGCAAATCGCAAATCTGAAATCAGATTATCTCATATCATTTTCTTCCACATCAGGATAATCGGCTTTGTTGAATGTGAACAGGCTGTCGTCCATGGTAAGATTGGTGGTGAATTTTGTTAAAATGTACGTATACGTGGAGCCGTTTTTATCGTAAATTATTATGCTTGCAATTTGTTGTATTGTATTATCAATGTAAAGGCGTACTTTATAATACGACTTTGTTTTTAGAGGTGTAAGGTCAATAACCTGGTATGTTTTGCCTAATTCAACAGATTCCTTGATGTATTTCGGTTTAAAGTTTGTGGCATAATTATTCAGAATGGTTGTGGGGTTGTTTACTGCATCTTCCGTTGTTGATACATTATTTATATTCACTTCATCATCGTCTTCTATATATGTCCAGACGGTAGTGCCGTCGCAAAAAACAATCTGCCCGCTTATTTCAATCCTGTATTTGCTTCCTTTAACCTGAATGATGCCTGTTTTGGTTTCGTTAACACCTGTTTTAGTATTTGTCATATTATACGAAAATTCAATTTTCATTGTGGTGTACGCTTTCATTTTCGCACTAACGCCATCAAGGATTGTTGTGGCTTTTGTGTCGTCCTGTGCAGTTATTTTACTTATGCAGAAAAAAAGGAATGTAACTATAAGCGCAATACTTTTTAAGGTTTTCATAATTTGTTTTTTATCTCATTAAATGCTTTTCAAAAATTGTTCCAAACTTTCAAGGTCTTTAATTTTTACTTCCCGTGCTTTGCTGCCTTCAAACGATCCGATGATTCCTGAAGCTTCAAGCTGGTCAACAATGCGGCCGGCCCTGTTATATCCCAGCTTAAGTTTGCGCTGCAATAAGGATGTTGAGCCTTGCTGATGTGTAACAATAATGCGTGCGGCTTCTGCAAACAATTCGTCTTTTTCAGACGGGTCAAGATTTTTGACTTCTTCACCATTATCTTCATTGTATTCAGGTAAACTGTATACATTAGGAAAGCCTCTCTGTTCGCCTATAAATTCGGTGATTTTCTCAACTTCGTGAATGTCGACGAAAGCGCATTGCAACCGTATCAGGTCGCTACCGGTTGATAACAGCATATCGCCTCGGCCAATCAACTGATCCGCTCCGCCTGTATCAAGTATTGTACGCGAATCGATTTTTGAAATTACTCTGTATGCCAAACGCGCAGGGAAATTTGCTTTTATTGTTCCTGTTATAATATTTACGGAAGGCCGTTGTGTAGCAATAATCAAATGAATTCCGATAGCTCTTGATAGTTGTGCCAGACGGGTGATTGGAGTTTCAACTTCCCTGCCTGCCGTTATAATAAGATCGGCAAATTCATCAACAACCAGAACAATATAGGGGAGAAAACGATGCCCTTCGTTTGGGTTCAGCTTTCTGTATATAAACTTTTCGTTGTATTCCTTGATATTTCTTACTCTGGCATCATGCATCAGATCCAAACGTGAATCCATTTCGATGCAGAGTGAATTTAAAGTTCTTACCACCTGCTTGGTATCAGTAATAATGGCATTGTCAACGTCGGGTAGTTTTGCAAGATAATGCCTTTCAATTTTCGAATATAAAGTCAGTTCAACTCTTTTAGGATCTATCAGTACAAACTTTAATAAGGAAGGATGTTTCCTGAAAAGTAATGATGTAAGTATTGCATTTAACCCGACTGACTTGCCCTGGCCTGTAGCTCCTGCAACCAGTAAATGCGGCATCCTGGTAAGGTCGGTAACATAACTTTCATTGGCGATTGTTTTACCCAGACCGATAGGCAATTCAAAATTGTTATTGGTAAATTTATCAGATGCTAAAATGGTTTTCATAGGAACAATTTCAGGCCGCTGATTGGGAACTTCAATACCGATGGTTCCTTTTCCCGGTATGGGCGCTATAATACGGATACCGAGAGCCGAAAGGCTTAATGCAATATCGTCTTCAAGGTTTTTTATTCTTGATATTCTTACTCCTGCAGCAGGGATTATTTCGTAAAGAGTAACGGTAGGCCCGATGGTAGCTTTTATTTTATCAATCTGTATGGCATAATTGTTCAGGGTGGCAACTATGCGGTTTTTGTTGGCTTCCAGCTCTTCTTTCTGGACGCCGACAGTATTGGTTTCGTAATCATCCAATAAATCGAGTGTAGGTTGTTTGAAATTTGGCAGTTCAAGAGTTGGATCAAATGATCCGTATTTCTTTACCAGAGTTTCAGCAGTTTTTTCTACATCGGTATCATCATTATTTTCTAAGGCTTTTTCAACGGTGAATTCAACATCTTTACTTTCTTTTTCCGGCTTTTTATGGATTATTTTTATGTCTTCTTTAATATCAGTTTCGTTTTTTTCATCTTCTTCAGGTTCTTTTTTGTTTAAATCAAATTCTACGACAGTTTCATTGATTTCAGTTTTTTCAGCAACTTCATTTTCTAGGGTAACATTATTTTTAGAATAAACAGTTTCTCCTGCATCATTTTCACCCGATATATCGTCTCCTGTTTCTTCTTTCATTTTTTCTTTGGCTTTCTTTAGCCACCGGAAAGATAACCGGTATGCAATAATAAGAAAGCTGAGAATAGCAAAAAGAAGAAGCAGGCCGGTACCCATAAATCCAAGAACACCTATAAGTAATTTGTTCGACTCATAACCAACGATGCCGCCAAGCATCAGGAATTTCGGATTATAGAAGAAAATATAACCAAGTGTAACGGATATCCAGAGAAGGCCGAAAAATGAATATTTAAAAGTCAGTCCCAGCGGGAGCAGCCGGATGTTCAGAAATAATTTCAATCCTGCAACAAGGAAAACCAGGACGAATAAATACGATGCTACACCGAACCAATTTTTTATAAAAAGATTTGATAAATATGCACCCATTTTTCCCATCCAGTTTTCTGTAGTAACGCTATTGTCAAGAAGGACTGAAGAAATTGGCCGCGAAAAAATACTATCGTCGGCTTGCCATGTAAGCAAATAGGAAGTGAAAGCCATGAGAAGATAAAAAGAAATAAAAAGGAAAAAAAGCCCCATCACTTTATGAAAGCGTTCATCTTTCATAAAAGAAATAAAGGCTGAAGGCTGCTGCTCCTTTGCTGATACCTTTTTTGCTTTTACCTTTGAAGTTTTTTTCTTTTCGGGTTTTTCAGGATCAGGGAGAGTTTTCTCTTCGCTTTTTATTGTATTTTTTTTAAACTGGTCTTTAACGTCTGCCATTTAAGGGATGTTCAGGAGAACAAAAGTATAAAAATCCTGAAACAGAAAGCATGCTGCATATATTTACTTATAAACAAAAAATCCCCCATTGCAGGGGGATTCCCAAAATCAGTACGATTGCTATTCGCCACCGAATACTTTTTTGAATTCTTCCATTGTAACTTCCTGGTAATCGCTTGGAATTAAAAAAAGGTTATCAGATACCTTTTCTTTTTTCACTTCTTTGGCAGTGTATTTCATATTTGCATTAATCTGGTCAATATAAATACTGTATTCTAAAACTGCTCCGGGAATATCTTTAAAAGGTGTATCAAAATTTAAGTCGCTGCAGCCAATTTCATCAGAATAATATATGGTGTCGTTTGTAATGGTACCGTCTTCATCAGTTGTAGCAAGAATGGCTTTTTTACAGGTATATCCTGCAATGACTTTAGTGTCGGAAGTTGTGGTAATAACAGGCATGGAATCTTTGGCAAGGCTTTCAGCAATCTCTGCAGAAGTGAGTTTTAATGAATATTTGGTTCCCATGTAATCGATAAGTACGATTTTGGTTTTTGCTGTTCCGTCAGTAATGGATGCCTGTGTAACGGCGCCGGTAATCATTTCGGTTTTTGATTTGCAATCTTTTACAGTTACATCCTGCGTGGTGGGCAGCTGGGCTTTCATTGCAGGAGTGATGTTTGCGCCCGGATATGTGATGTTATAAGTGATGGTACCCTGAAAATTTTTTTTCTTTTGTGCGTTTGTGTTTGTAGAAAAGAAAAGAATTGTTGCAGCAGTAAGTAAAATGCTCAAAGCGGTTTTCATTTTCAATGTTTTATTGGTTAGTAATTTTTTTGTGAAACAAAAGTATTATTTTTTTTCCTATGATGAAACATTTAAACTAAAATGATACCATAATATATAGCGAATAATATTGGTTAATGGTTTATAGTCTTGGCAGCCGGTATGGCCAATGGTCATTAATCATTAGCCATTAACCATGAATTAACCGAGATTTTACTATTAACCCAAATTACGCTTTAGAAAATTCTGTTATTGAAAATCAATTAGTTCCTAATGCGTAGCATTAGAACTTTTTTAAACAAAAAACTTATGAAACTCATATCAATCAAGGTTTTTGAGATTTTTCCGAAATTATTTTCGTC
>JAZDMF010000227.1:0-13780 GCA_043801235.1 Bacteroidota bacterium
TTATGTTTTAGTGAAACACAAAGTGAATATGTATCATTGATTTTTTGCCGATAGCCTTTTTCTTTTTATAAACAGTCTTTTGTTTATTTCTCTATTATTTTTATTTTTGATAAAATTTTAAACAACCTCTAAATCTTTGTCATCTTTTGCCTTGCCGGACAATTTAGAACCGAAGATTAAATTATTATATCGAGCAATAATTGTCTTAAGAATGCTATCCTTTACAGAATCTTTTCGGGATCCAAAAAGAATATCCACTCCAATAACTTTTGCTTTGGATTTTCCTGCCCGGTCAATAGCCAAAGCAATAGTGTCCCGTGATGCATTTCCAATGTTTATTAAAACAATGTTTGCGTCAATAATGTTATCATTGTTTCTGATTTTTGAATATACAATGTCAGTAAAGTCTAATTCTTTAAAAAATTTATTGATAGGATTAAAAGGGCTGATATTAAAGGTTATAAAATTCAGCAGAAAAATTACCAGAAAAATAAAGATAATTACTCTGAAAGTGTCTCTATGGAAAAAGTATTTCTTCATTCAAATGGTTATTTTTCCTCTAAATTAGCAAAAATCACATTCAAATGGTTATTTCGTTTTAAAAATCAGGGCTGAAGCCCTTTAGACTAACTTTATTTATAGACACAAGGACTTTAGTCCTTTTTATAACGAAAAATATTTTTCAGCTCTTTCTTTCGAGTTCTTTTCCAGTTTCGGAATGCTTTCTGTTCCTGAGAAATCAAAGATCTTTTGCTGGATGTCTTCAGGAAACATGGATTTGATATCGTTTGAATAATTCTCTCCATCTCCTGGAACCTTATGGTTAAGAATTTTTAATCCTTCCGTGGAACATTCAACAGAAAGCACTATAGGGACAGACCAGCCAGATCCTGTTTGCAGAGCATTATCTTTTTTATAGTATTCCTGAAGGTATGCCCATAAATAAATTTTATCATCTGATGTTTCAAAAATTTCCGATGCACTGAAGACTTTTCCGCCGAATTCCGGATTCATCACATTTTCATCAAGATATTTTTCTATGGCATCATTGTCTTTCTGTGTCAATGATTGCTCCTGCTTCCCGCCGCATGACATCATGAAAGCCATAAGCGAGAAAACAAAAATCAGTTGAAATGTTTTCATAGTTTTTTAAGTAATTTTTTTAAAAAATATGCCTTTTGTTTTCCATTATTTACACGGGAAAATTTCATTTCAAATATCTGAAAAATATTTTAAATGCCAGTTTTTATATATGAAATATATTTCAATCCAGTTTGTCAGGTTTCGGATTTCAGATGACAGTTTTCGGAATGACTGGTAGTCCGGAATAAGCCTGCCATCATACTGACCAAAAACTGAGAACCAAAAACCGATTAACTGAAATATGATACTTGAAAATAATATTTCAAAT
Organism: Bacteroidota bacterium; assembly: GCA_043801235.1. GTDB lineage: Bacteria > Bacteroidota > Bacteroidia > Bacteroidales > CG2-30-32-10 > DAOQAK01. Next base: position 1,412 of record JAZDMF010000227.1, read on the forward strand.
GAATTCAATTAATTTTAACTTTGATACGTGAAAACAAATAATATCATTTCATGAAAAGAGACGAAAAAGTTTTTGATATCATCCATCAGGAATTGCAGCGGCAGATGCACGGCATTGAGCTGATAGCTTCCGAAAATTTTGTTAGCGAACAGGTGTTACAGGCCATGGGCTCATGCATGACCAACAAATACGCTGAAGGCTATCCGGGAAAACGCTATTACGGAGGCTGCCAGATGGTTGACCAGACAGAACAGATAGCTATTGACAGGCTGAAAGAATTATTTGGCGCTGAATATGCCAATGTACAGCCGCATTCCGGGGCACAGGCCAATATGGCTGTTTTCCTTGCCTTTCTGAAACCCGGCGATACCTTTATGGGATTGAACCTTGCTCATGGCGGCCATCTTTCCCATGGTTCTCCTGTAAACTCATCAGGAATTTTATATAAAGCTGTTTCATACGGAGTGGAAGAAGATACAGGCGTAATCAATTATGATAAAATGGAAGAAATAGCGCTGAAAGAAAAACCGAAATTATTACTTGCAGGTGCATCGGCTTACTCACGCGACTGGGATTTTAAACGCATGCGTGAAATTGCTGATAAGATTGGAGCAATCCTTATGGCCGATATCGCACACCCTGCAGGACTCATTGCAAAGAAGCAACTGAACGACCCGGTTCCTTATTGTCACATCATTACTTCCACCACTCATAAAACATTACGCGGACCAAGGGGCGGCATCATTATTATTGGCAAGGATTTTCCGAACCTGTGGGGTTATACTACTCCAAAAGGTGAAATCAAAATGATGTCGACATTGATTGATTCTGCAGTTTTTCCAGGAATACAAGGCGGACCACTCGAACATGTAATTGCTGCAAAAGCTGTTGCTTTTGGTGAAGCATTGACGGAAGATTACAAACAATACATCATACAGGTGATGAAGAATGCAAAAGTGATGTCGAAGTGCTTTATTGATAAAGGTTATAAGGTTATCAGCGGGGGAACAGATAACCATCTTATGCTGATCGACCTCCGTACAAAGTTCCCTAACATTACAGGAAAGCAGGTTGAAAACACCCTGGTAAAAGCTGACATTACAGTGAACAAAAACATGGTTCCCTTCGATAGCCGTTCGCCTTTCCAAACTTCCGGCTTACGTGTGGGAACACCTGCTGTCACCACGCGAGGCATGAAGGAAGAACATATGCCTGTCATAGTGGATTTGATCGATGAGGTAATCAGCAATATTGAGAACGAAAAAGTGATTAACGGCGTGATGGAAAAAGTTCAGAAAATGACAAAAGATATGCCCCTGTTTGCTTACTAATTATTTTTATATAATGAAATATCATTTTTTTCAATAACCAATATCCAACACTCAATTTCCAATAATCAATAAAATATTTGGATATTGATTATTGGGTGTTGGAAATTGGATATTTAGGCATCTAATTTTTTTATGAAGACTTTATACATTGTCCGCCACGCAAAATCATCCTGGGATTTTCCCGAACTGCCCGATGTTGAAAGACCGCTTATTGAGAAAGGCATTAACAACACAAAAAAAATTATTAAAGAACTTAACGAAAAAAAAATAACTGTTGACATGATCGTGTCAAGCCATGCCAAAAGAGCTTATGAAACGGCAAGGCTGATGGCTACAGGGATAAATTTTCCTGTTGAAAAAATTGAAGTGAGCCGTCATGTTTACCAGGTTGACCGCGATGATATTTTCAACATCATTTTTTCCCAGAACGATGAACTGGATTCACTGATGATTATTGGCCATAACCCAATTCTCACCCAGTTTGCCAACCTTTTTCTTAATGATAAAATTGACCTTCTTCCCACCTCGGGAGTAATTTCACTTGGCTTTGAGACAGATAAATGGATTGAAGTGATCAAAACAAAATGTAAAAATAATTTTATCCTTTTCCCGAAAATGCTGGATTGACATGCAGAAAAAAATTCCGCTTTCAAATTTTATCAACAGGGAAATAAGCTGGCTTTATTTCAACCAGCGTGTGCTGCAGGAAGCAGACACTGCTTCCACTCCCCTTGTTGAGCGGATGAAATTCCTGGGAATATTCTCAAACAACCTCGACGAATTTTTCAGGGTGAGGGTAGCTACATTATCGCGCATGACACTTCTTCCCCGTAAATCACATGATTATAACGGTTTCAATCCTAAAAAAATACTTAAGGAAATCAATGAGATCGTTATCCGGCAGCAGAAAGAATTTGTGTCTGTTTTCTGGCAGATTGTAAATAAAATGGCAAAAGAAAACATCCGCATTCTTAACGAAAAACAAATAGATAAAAAACAGGGGGAATTTGTAAAAAAATATTTCCATAACCAGGTACGGCCTCACCTTTTCCCTATCATGATCAAAAACTTTGAGCATAGCAGTGCACTGAAAGATAAATCGATCTACCTTGCTGTACACATGCTGAAAAAAGGAAAAACGAAACACGAAAATTTTGCCCTTATCAAAGTCCCTACCGGAAATGTTTCGCGCTTCCTTATCCTTCCGAAAACCGGTAAGTGTACCTGTATTATTTTGCTCGATGACATCATCCGTTATTGCCTTGAAGATATTTTCAGTATTTTCGACTATAATAAATTCACCGCTTACACCATAAAATTCACCCGCGATGCCGAACTGGACATAGATAATGATATTTCAAAAAATTTCATGGAACGGATGTCGGAAAGCCTGAAGCAACGAAAACAGGGACGGCCCGTGCGTTTCATATTCGACAGAACCATACCGGATTTTTTACTGAAAACCCTGATACGGAAATTTCAGATTACTGATAAGGATGATCTGATCGGAGGCGGGAGATACCACAATTTCAAGGATTTCATTCATTTTCCAAATGTCGGTGCGGCCAGCATGGAATACCCTGCCCTTGTGCCTTTGCACCACAGCGACCTTCCTCATTCCCGTTCCATTTTCAGTTCCATCACGCAGAAAGATGTTCTCCTGCACTTCCCCTACCAGTCGTTCGATTATATTATAGACCTGCTGCGTGAAGCCTCCATCGATCCGAATGTAATATCAATAAAAATGACCATTTACCGGCTTGCAAGCGATTCGAACGTGATTAATGCCCTTGTGAATGCGGCAAGGAACGGCAAAAAAGTAACTGTATACATGGAACTGCAGGCACGCTTTAATGAGGAAGCGAACATACACTGGTCGGAAAAACTTATCGACGAAGGCGTTAAAATAATTTTCGGAATGCCGGGAATGAAAGTCCATTCCAAACTCATACTCATCAAAAGAAAAGAAAAAGGCAAAACAGTCCATTATTCAAATATCGGCACAGGAAATTACAATGAAGAAACGGCAAGGATCTATACAGATGAAAGTTTGTTTACATGCAACCCGTTGATTGGTCAGGATGTTGACAAAGTATTCACGCTATTCGAAAACAAGTACAATCCGCTTTCTTTTGACAAGCTGATTGTATCGCCATTTTACATGCGCCATTTTTTTAACGGAAAGGTGAACAATGAAATTGCCAATGCCCTTGCAGGAAAAGATGCATGGATCATCCTGAAACTGAATAACCTTATCGATATGGAACTTTGCAGCAAGCTTTACCGGGCAAGCAAAGCGGGTGTTAAAATAAAAATTATTGCACGCGGCACCTGTATTTTGAAAAGCGGGATTCCCGGGTTAAGCGAAAACATTGAAATAATAAGCATCGTTGACAGGTTCCTCGAGCATTCAAGAATTTTTATTTTCGGCAATCATGGAAAACCTGAATTCTTTATTTCTTCAGCCGACTGGATGAAACGCAATTTTGATTACCGCGTGGAGGTGGTTTGCCCCATTGAAGACGTAAGGCTTCAGAAAGAACTGATCGATATGATGAACATCCAGCTTCGTGACAACACAAAAGCAAGAATGCTCAGCCATAAAAACTACAACCAGTACAAAAAAAATAAAGATAAAAAAATTCGTTCCCAGTCAGAAATATATAATTACCTGAAAAAGTTTTCACCTAACCTGCATAAAGCAGACTACCTGCTGTAGTTAAAAATTATTAATGTGGAATTTAAAATGAACTCACAAATCTTAAATTTAAAAATTTTGTCCGCCAGACTTCGGCATGAACTCAGTCGAATGCTGGCGGATAAGAATATTTTTGATAAGCTACTAAAAGGAATGATTGAAAAGAACTTCTGAAATATGTTATTTGCATCTATTGATATCGGCTCGAATGCCGTAAGGTTATTTTTCGCCAATGTTTTCGAACTGAAAGGAGAGCCCGTTGCCGAAAAAGCATCTCTGATAAGAATACCTTTGCGTTTGGGGGAAGATGTTTTCGACACGGGGCGCATATCCGAAACACGCATTAATAACCTCCTGAAAACAATGCATGCTTTTAAGCTGCTCATGGAAGTTTACAAACCCCTTGATTATATTGCCTGCGCTACCTCTGCCATGCGTGAAGCCTGCAACAATAATGAAATTCTTGAACTCATAAAAAAAGAAACAGGAATCGATGTCAGAATTATTGAAGGAACCGAAGAGGCCAGGATATTATGCGCCGCCAATAATGTTAATATTAAGAAGAAATACAAACTTTCCATGTACATTGATGTGGGCGGGGGAAGCACCGAAATATCCGTTCTTAAAGATCATGTGCTTGTTGACTCGACATCATTCAATCTCGGTACCATCCGCATCCTGAACGACAAGGCCGACAAAGAGGAATGGAATAAACTGAAAGAATGGCTGCATAAATACAAAAACGGTTTCGGAAAAATATACCTCATCGGATCTGGCGGCAACATTAACAAACTTGCAAAACTTTATTCAACACAATCCGACGGTTCACTAAGTTATCCGAATCTCAAACAGGGATACAAATACCTGAGCAGCCTTACGCTCCGGCAGCGCATCGAGGAGATGGGCATGCGCCCCGACCGTGCTGATGTCATTATTCCTGCCGCTGAAATTTTTCTTTACATAATAAAAAACACCATGTCCGATTTTATTTTTGTTCCGCGCATAGGACTCAGCGACGGGTTAATTTATACTGTATACAGGCAATACATGATTGATAAAGATGCACATTCCTGACCCACTCCTCCTGTTTGAATACTGCTGATTGAATCTATGATATAAAATTATTTCATGACCTTCACGTCATTTAAAAGATTCTCATCCCAAATCCTGTATTCAAAAATTCCCTCCCTGAAATAATACATCCATTTTTTCTCTCCTGAAATATTATCAGAAAATTCATTGGGTTTTTCAAAATCGGTTATTTTGCTGATGGTTGCGATATCAAGGCATTTATCATTATTCAGATCCATAATCCAACTGTTCATTATCTGTTCAGTTGTACCTTTCAGGTATAAATACGAGGCTACCTGGCAGTTAAAAATAAACTTGTTCTCTGTTTTTGAAAAAACGAAAAGGTCGATTTCCTTTCCACCCGTTGAATCCGAATTTCCAATTAAATATCCTGTATATTTTTTCTCTTTATCAAAATTAAATTTACCTAAAGCTGTATAATTATTTGTTTTTTGATTTTGAATGAATCCCGCTATTTCACTCGGGATTACCACCCCTGCAAATTGAGGATGATAACAACCTGTTTTCATTCCTGCGATATGAACATAAGTCATAACTGTAATATGAAGTGTATCTGTATCAATTTCATTAAAACTGAAAAGTGAATCAAATTTTTCCAATGTATCATATGCCTGGTTTTTATTTGATACAGAAGAAGACATTTTTCTCTCGGCACATTCATAAAATGCAAGAATTGAAAAGAAAAAAAATATTGGAAAAAAATAAATATTTCTCATCTTTTAATAATGACGCTTACACATATTTTTTAAAAAAAATCCGAAAACCAAATTTATAATCTGTAAAAAAACACCTATCATGTGCATTTCCCCATTTAGAAAGATTTTATTATTTTACAACCACCATCTTCCTGTAAAGCCTGTCATCACTGAACTCAAGAACATAATAATAAATGCCGGCATTCCAGTTTGAAATATCAATTTCCATCTGATGCTCCCCTGCCGCAGCCTTCAAAATCTTACTATATATTTTTTGTCCTATTGAATTCATTATATAAAAAACTCCTTCTCCGTTTTCAGGAAGATAATAACTGATTGTGGTGTATCCGTTGGTGGGATTCGGTACATTCTGCCCCAGGAACAGGCTGTTTTCAGAGATTTCATCTATGCCTACATTGGTGTAATACTGCCTGCATTTTTCATTGTTTGCAGGAATTGAATCATACATATCGGTTGTTTTCACACATAATGTATAAAACTGCAGGGTAGGAGGCAAATATGCAACAGTAAAAGTATAATCGGCCGAATCGCCTGACTGAAGCGTTCCTGTCCAGTACTCTGTTACCGAATCAGCATTGTTCACCACATACCTTACAGGAACAGAAGTAAGAACAGAGGAGCCATAATTCCTTATCGTTGCCTGAACTGTAGTGTTGGTAATATTGGTCAGGGTGCCTGCCGGAAGAATGATCTTGGTTATCCCTGCATCTGTATAAGTATCGGCAAGAATGCAAAAATCATCCATTGAAAATCCGGCATCAATAACTGAACCATCGGAAGTGAATACGAACCTGAACTGAACATCCGGCAGGCTGTCAAGTTCGGAAAGCAGATATTCCGATTTTATCCACCCGCCCGAAGCACCATCCCAGGCCGGCAAACCAGATGAAGTAAGGTTACTGTTGGTATACCAGTTAACGGCATTGGGCGATGTGACAGATCCCAAAACCTGCCATGCAGCGCCTCCGTCAGTTGTATAATCAATCCTTGTTCCGTCCCAGCCTTGTTCACATGCACGGTTCTGCCAGAACGACATTTGTGCATCTGAAATATTGGTGAAACTGAAAATCTGTGTGTACAGATACGATTCAGCATTGTTGGTATATGCTGTTGCTAAATTCACATCCCATGCATTGGGTGCGGAGTATGCGCTGTTGGTAGTACCATAAGAAGGCGTTCCAAGCTCCCACATTGAACCACTGACTGCCGACTGGTCATACCATGCCACAAGCGTATCATCAAAATCATCACAATAAGGAAGGTAAACTTTATTTAAGCCAAATGATGAAATGCATGTGGTATCATTTGAATGATCGCCATCGCTTGTCAGCATTGTAAAGGAGCAAATATTAAATGTGGCCGCAGGTGCGGTAAATGAAGGAAGGGTAATTGTGTCCTGAACTCCAGAAGCCAGAGACCCTGCCCAGCTTTGAACAACAGGACTGCCTCCGTTAATAGTGTATGCCAGGTTCATGGAAGCAATTGTATTCGCCCCGAAATTCATAAAAACAACTTCCACCGGCTGGGAAGAACCCACCGCCACAACTGCCGGTGGCTGTATTATTTCAACAACACCTGCATCGTATAACGGATTTCCGTAATATGATTTGCATGTCTGGTCATTGAATGTGTTGGAATCATTTGACAATATTGTATATGCACAAACAGAATTATTTCCGGGAGTTATTGTGATATTGGATAAGGTCACTGTATCTGTAACAGCCGGAAGCAGCGGTCCTCCTGTATATAATGAAGTAACGGCAGTACCTCCGTTAACAGAATATGCTATATACATATTGTCACTGTTATATATAGCGCCTGTTCCGAAATTTCTTATCACTACCTGGACGGGCACTACGGCTCCTTCATTTTCTGCAGATGCCGGCCGGATTATTTCCGTTACACCCGCATCGTGCGGAATAGGAGGCGAAATATATACGAAATAATCTTCTGTCTCACCCCAGAGGTAAGTTCCGCATGGCAAAACAGATGTTGTGCTTCCGCCTTCCACAGCAACCACTCTCATACGGATCAGCTGGCCGGTAACAGCGCCGACAGGAACAGTTACATTTCCTGAAACAGTAGACATGGTTGAAGTTGATTGTGCTTCAAATGCAGTTTCAGCGGGAACATCAAATACTCCGTCCCTGTTATAATCGATGAATACTTTAACATACGTGGTATAAAAACCGCTGGCCGAAATGATGCTTACTGAAACAGGATAAGTAACTCCAGAAGATAATAATGCAGGCGGCAATGAAGTAAAATCACTATATCCGTACAGGGCTGTTGTGTTATAGGTGACCGGAAGCGGGTTTCCGTTATTAATATTGCTGAAAGTAACATTTCCTATATCTTCATATGCTGCAGGAGAAGTTGACGTAGAAATACAATATTCCAGCGGGCTGTTTGTAATACTGTATGATAAAGAATCATTTACCTGTACATTATCACAGGAAAGAGTTGTGTATGCAGCCAGGTTATATGTTGCATAGACAGAAAAATCAACTGTTGCAGCAAAAGAATAAATAACAGTATCGCCGGAAGCAACAGTGCCTGCAATAATTTCTGTCATGGCAGTACCGCCGTTAACAGAAAAACTAACGGGAATATTTGACTGCGGAGAAGTACCGTAATTTTTTACTTCAACAGTTACAGTTTCAGCTGAACCAAGCTCTATTCCCGAAACGGGTGCATCAATGTTTATCACACCTACATCACAGGCGGGCGTACCTGTCACAAATACAGTATCTGGAACCCTCTGGCTGGTGCATCCGTTTCCTCCCGTGGAAACATTAAGTGAAGGATTTATTGTGCCTATCGTCTGCAGATTTGTGGTGCCGGAAATAATCCAGTCGGCTGCAATATTATTATCCGACACAACCCTGATAGGTCCTGCAAATCCGGATATACCGTTGATATTCCCCGTCCAGTCGGTTGAAGTCACCCCATCTGAAGTAGTAAATGTATACCCGTTAGAAGCAACAGCATCAACAACAACGCCCGAAGCATCTTTTAAAGCGAAGCCGGAAAGCGAGCCTGATGTAATTGCATCATTTAACCCGCCCATATTGAAATAATTATTTGCAGCATCATTTGTTCCAGTGCCCGCATGCAAAACCATAACTTCATTTGCATCAAGGCTGACATAAGGCAATGTGAAAGACCGCGCTCCCACACCATAAATATTCATAGTATAGTTCTGCAGATCAATGGGAGCCGATCCAAGGTTTGTTATCTCAATCAGGTCGGCGCCGGTACACCATGCAGGGTATGCAACTGTATAACCTGTTCCTGTTCTGTAATGCGTAACTTCCGTAATTTTAACGTCAGGATTTCCGTTAACTGCTTCAACATAATAAACAGTGGTGCTATATAATACCGGAGTCACAAATGTTGAAGCTGTTCCAACCGGATTCCCTCCGGCAGGAACCGTATACCATTTCACAGAATCAGCAGCTGTTGCAGTTAAAACATCAGCAGTACCATAAGGTATGGTGACATTATTTACAATCGGCGCTGCCGGAACATGGTACGAAGAAGCATCATGATAAATAGTATCGTTGTCCTGGAAAGGATCGCCCGCAAGTTCAACCCATGATATAAGGTTGAATGCAGAATCAGTTGTAGTAACCGACATGTCAAGAAGCGTCGTGAATGAATAGATCAATGTGTCGCCCGGAAGTATGGTATCGCTCACAGCTTCTGTTACTGCAGTACTTCCGATGACCTTATAACTTGCGTCCAGTCCGCCGGAAATGGTGTCGCTGCCTTTATTCTTGATTTTTACAGTAACTGTTTCCTGTCCCAGTCCGCAACCGCTGACCGGCGATGTCATTGCGATCAGGGCGGCTTCCTGTGCCGGGGGTTCATAGATCTGCACATTATCAATATATACTGTATTACCATTCGGTGTGTTTGTATAAGGATAATAATCTTTCGATTCAAAATCAATGGTCAGTGTTGGTGAAGGAAGGAATGCCGACAGTTCGTATTCATAAGTATTATACGAGGTTGATGCAAGGTTTGGGCATAGATGGGGAGTTATCTGAACGCCGTTTACCATAACCCTGAAATTTGTATAAAGGTTGCCGTACAAATAAAAAAGTTTCGCATCGAATTTAAATATCAGATTGGTATACCCTGCTGAATTAACAACCAGCCGTGCCTGTGAATACTGTTGTTCATTTACGTTTGTCAGCCATATATAATTTGAAGATGTCGGAATCGTATCGGCTGCATAATTTGTCCAGCCTGTATATGCTGTTACTCCCATAAGCATTCCGCCGGCGCCTGTATTTAACGCAAGGGGTGACAGCATCACCGTTCCATAAAGCCCGGCAGAAGTGCAGAATTCAGCAAAATCAGAAGCTGAATCAAGCGGGTTATTATAGGGTATGGCGTATTGCGCTGATTTAACAAATGCTGAAGATAAAGTATCATTGAAATTATTTCCGTCACTTGTAAGATCAGTATATATTTTGATTGTATGGGCACCTCCGCTGACATTAATTGCAGCAGCAAAAGTCATCGTATCGTTGCTGCCCGGTGCCAGTGTTCCGGTATACTGTTCAACAACAGGAGTGTTTCCGTCAATTGAATAGGCGATATCCATAGGGCCGACAATATTTAGCATTCCAAAATTCTTAAACACAACTGACAATGCCGGTGTTCCGTTAATGCATCCTGGAATATCAGGTGAAACAACAGAAGTAATTCCCGCATCCTGCGGCGAAGGCAATACGATGCTGAAATCATCTATTGAAAATCCATCATTCTGCACTGAAGCATCAGAAGTAAAAATGTAACGGAACTGAACTGGTCCAACCGTGCTGTCCAATAAACTTAAAATATATTCTGATTTTATCCATCCGCTGGAATTGCCATCCCATGCAGGCAAACCTGAAGAATTAATAGAAGCACTGGTATACCAGTTCACGGCATTCGGATCGCCCATTGTTCCCAGCACCTGCCAGGTAATTCCATCAATTGTGTATTCAAGTCGTGTTCCATCCCAGCCTGTTTCGCAATATCTGTTCTGCCAGAATGAAAGTTTCGCATTCACTGCGGATGAAAAATCGAATACAGGCGATAACAATGTACAGTTGGCGCTTGCACCGTATTGTGTGGTTAAATTCACATCCCATGCATTGGGTGCGGAATGTACGCTGTTCGTAACACCGTACGTTGGACTTCCCATATCCCACGAAGTGCCTATTGTCGAAGAAGTATCTGTCCAGTTATTGGATATATCAAAATTATCATAATAGGGAAATGTAATTCCCGCGCTTGCCACAAACGAATTGCATCCCGATGCAGGCGCCTGAGCGGGATTGTGGTTTGGTGAAGCATCTTCCGCATAAACATAAAAACATACAGTGTCAAGATGATTCACTGCTGGAATAAATCCCCGGAATGTATCCGTACCAATCATGTTCATACCAACGGAATTCAGTGTCCCGCTATTCACGGTATAAAATATTTTTGAGGTATCAATGCCCGACACATCGGTAATTTTAGCTTTCACGGAATAAGGTCCCAGGCTGTATACCGTACCTGTATAATTCGGCGGCAACAGTGTTATGACCGGAGGAATCAACTCTGAAAAGTTCATAGTCACCTTAATATCATCAATCAGCCAGCCGTAATTGCCGCCTGCTCCTGTTCCGTTTCCGTCAGAAAGCTTGAAACGCACCTTCACCTGGGAAGAATTTGCCACCAGTGAGGATATATCAAACTGTTCTGTTTTCCACCATGAATTTGTGGGAACAGCGGATGGTGTACCCGGAACCCAGTCGGCATACGAAGTAGAAGCGAACTTATTGCCGTTTGCAGCAAACTGGCCGGTGCCGAGGTATTGCGATGCCATAAGCTGTGTCCAGCTTGCCCCGTTGTTGTTTGATACCTGTATGATGGCATTATCAAAAAATTCTATTTTACATATATGTGAAAACTCAAGTATCACATAATAATTTCCCACAGTGCTGAATGCAGAAGTGGCAAGGAACGAGGAATCATTCGCTGTTACCCTGTTCGTGTCGCTTCGCAAACCGTAATGCTGCAGATGAGTGCTTATACCCCAGGCAGGATTGCCGCCGGCCACAACGCTGTCGGCAATGGATGGCAGTTCAAAGTTTTCATGAAAAGCAATAGTTTGCGAACGCCCCTGTATTGCCAGAACAATAACAGTAAGAAATATAAGAAATAAAAATATTTTCTTCATATGTATAATTTTTACAATGGATTATTATTATTTTGAATTTTAAGAGATATCAAAATTATGAATTTTAATGATATTATTTCAGATGCTTTAAAATATTTGCAAAGACAATTCTATAAGGATTTTCGTTGTATTTACACTTACATTCCCATTTAGAAATTGTTTTGAATTCTGTGAAAATTATTATTAACGAATATTTTAATGCCACTAAGGCACAAAGCCTGCCTTCCGGACAGCTACCGTGTGGACACATCTTTTCCAATCCCGAAGGGATTGAACATAAATAACCCTGCACAAAGTGCAGGGACAATG
>JAZDMF010000243.1:0-6005 GCA_043801235.1 Bacteroidota bacterium
TTGGAAACACTCTACTTTAACTTTTATTGGAAACTAAGAAAGGTAAGGGTGCATTCTTATTTACCGAAAACTTGCATCCTTATTTACCGAAATGCTGCATTCTTATTTACTGAAATCTTGCATTGTTATTTACCGTTTACAGTACATTAATCACATGCATCTGCTCAAAATTTAATTAAGCCTTTTAAATCGCTTTCAAGCAATTTAGTTGAATAATTAGAAAAATAGCTAGCAATTAGGAGAATGAACCAAAAAAACAGGAATACCTCGAACTGAAATTGATTTAATGCGAGCTGCATTTCGTTATTGATTTTAAAAACTGTAGAAGCTATTCAATATTTTTTTACATCTAACCAGTCTGCATATGTACCAAAAATGTACCATAGGTATCCAAAACCCTAAAGTGTACAAAAAATGACAAAACCAAGGAAAGGTTTGAATTCAGGGCGTTACATAAATATATAAATTAGCTGCATATTACCCAAAAAAGTCTAATCATTTTCTGCCACCCCGACTTTTTTTACCTCTGTTTTCAAGCCTTTCAAAGATATTATTTTTTTTTTGAATTACACCTTTTCGAAACCACCCCGACTGTTTTACACTTTTATGAAATCATTTTATTTACTATAAAAATCCCGTAAGCCTCATCATTGCTGCAAAAAATGAAATTGTTCACAGAAACTAAAAATACGAAAAAGCAGGTGTAATCTATTCTAAAATCTTTAATCGCTTCTCTAACAAATCCTGATATTTTCCTTTCAGCTCCTTAGACAAGAAACAATCTTTCAGCAATGAAAGCCATTTGGTCTTTGCTTTATCAGTTTCTCCAAGAACACTATCAATTACCTTTTCTGTCAGGCCGCAGCGTTCTTTCCCGAAATAATCTATAAGCACTTTTTTGTTCAGCTTTTTCTTTTTACCTGCAATAGACAAAGCAATTTCTTCCACATCACCCTTCAGGACTATTGTTGTGTTCAGAAGGTCATATGCCGGAGACAATTCAATTTTATCGTCTTTTCTGATCACCGAATAATTTTTCAGATGCATGTCTTCATTGCCTGTCAGAAAATCAAACAGTACAATTTTAAATAGCCTGGCCTTCTCTATCACCGGAAACGTGCAGTATTCGTCAATTAGTAAAATCAGTTTTTCCATAGAATAATTATACTTAATATCCCTTGAAAGGCCTGCCAGCTGGGCAAAATCCTCAACCGGAATTTTATCCTTATGCCCTGACCTGTCGAAACGCTTAATAAAATATGTCAACGATTTATCCTTCGACCAGATCATGCCATGAAGCGGAACATGAATACCTGCAGCTTTTGCCATCCTCATAGTCACATCTTCGTTTTCCGGAAGCTGCGGATAAATATGATGCTGTGGTTTCAGTATGTACCGACCGCCATTATCAACAAGTTCAAATTTTCCATCCTTAATATTCAGAATTGCACTAAGCTTTGGCTGTACTCCCTGAATAGAATGTTTCGTTGCTCTTGACACGGCTTCTTCTCTTTGTTCAGCAGCCGTGTATGCAAGCAATTCAAGATTTTCAAGGTTCTGGGATAACAGTCTTAAACCCTTCTCGCTATACAATGATTTACCTGTAACCTCATATGTGATCGGGCAGCGTTTCATAATGACACCTCCTTCACAGTAACTGCTCCCACAGTATCATTCCCGACAAGCATTAATTGAGAAAAGAAATCATTTCTGTCGATCTTGCCTTGTTTTAACAAACCTTCCAGTTGGTGTCCTTCAGGCAAAAGCCCATCAAAGAATGGAGGGAAATGGTCAAATAAAAATGATTTTCTGCTTACAGGCATAGTTAGTGAAACAGGCAATCCAATATACCCGTCATTATACTCAAAGCGATATTCATTTCCGAATTTTATTTCAGAAAAAAAACCTGCTTCCTTTCCGCATACAAATACTTTAGCTGTTCTCATAACTGTTTAGGATTTTATTCATCATCGGACTTTCCAGCTGAACTTTTATATTTAAAACTTTAAATATTTTCAGCAGGGTATCCAGTTGCACTGTTTCCTTGCCTTTCTCCAAATCAAAGACAACAGTCTTTCCAACACCTGACATCTCCGCCAACTGAATTTGAGTTAGGCCAGTCGCTTTGCGGTGTTTTCTTATTACTAATGATAAAGTCTTCGGCTTCAACATTTTTACTGTTTTAGCAGCAAAATTAGTATATTTTCTTACTTATGTCAAGTAATTTAACTTTTTTTACTGACTTAAAGGTAATTATTAAGTATTTTTCAATTAATAATATCACAAACATATGGAATTATAAGTATTTTACTGCTATAGGAGGAAATTACATTGCAAAGAATCAGAAAATGTTACTTTGAACTCTAGTGGCAAATTAAACATAAAACTATTCAAATTAATTTTTTGGTATATCTACAACAAAAAGCTCAGGATTTATTATTTTTTTAAAACGTATATTGTACATCGCTGTTGTAAAAAGACTGAAATCTGTCTTCTTATAAAATAACTTTTCCGTACTTTTGAACATTCAAAAACTATTATAATGAGAAAGAAATACATTCTTATTTTTTTATTTATCATCATAACATCTAAAATCTTTTCACAAATTTGGCCGGCAAGTCTTGTCGGTCACTGGACTTTTGACAACCCATCTGATCTGCTTCATGCAAATGTTGGAAGCGATCTTGTTCTTACAGGTACTCATACCGCTGTTTCGGGAACAACAGTTGGCGATGGAGCGGTTGCAATTGATGTTGGGAGTTATTACACATGCACCCATGGAATACCTGCAAATGGCGGCGGTACGCTTGTAAACGAATATACGGTAATGTTCGATGTCATGGTTGACAATCCATCGGAGTACCATTGCCTGTACCAAACCAATCAGGCGAACAGCAATGATGGCGATGTGTTCATCAATCCTTTCGATCAAATAGGAATCAGCGGTACGGGTTATACAGGTTTTTCATTAAAAGCAAATGAATGGTTCCGGCTCGTGGTTACTGTGGATCTTGGAAACAGTCTGCAATATTATATTGACGGGAAACTTGTTCTGGATGGCGTTAGTCAGGCGGTTGACGGTAGATACTCGCTTGATCCAACTGTACTTTTTTTTGCTGATGATAATGGCGAGGACAATCTGATTTATGTTACACAGGTTGCATTATTCAGTTCTTTTCTCACTTCTGCTGAAATACATGACCTTGGTGGATTACATTATTCCAACATTAATCCCTATCTTCAAACTCCAACAACAAACTCAATATATATCAATTGGAATTCTTACGATAATGCTTCCACGATAGTTCAATATGGAACAATGCCTTCTTTTGGTTCATCTACATCCGGTTCCTATGAGGATATTGGTATTTTTCCTACGATCAACCGCTGGCACACTGTCAAGTTAACAAACCTGCTGCCAGATACCCGTTATTATTACCGTTGTATAAGTGGTACCGATACTTCGGAAATATTTCATTTTCACACTCCACCAAATCCGGGAACTACAGGAAAACATATACGTTTTCTTAAATTTGGCGATAGCCAGACTTATGTATTAAAGAGTACTTCCATTGTCGATTCTGCTGTATTTCTCTTGCAGCAATTATATGGAAACGATTGGCAGGATTCGATTTCACTTGTTATGAGTTCCGGGGATATTTGCGAAAGCGGAGCAGATTTGGGCCGTTACATGAACGAATATTTCAATCCCTTCTCAATATTATCGGCTTACATCCCCTGCATGGTATCTATCGGTAACCACGAAAGCGAGAATAACTATTTCTACCAGTTCATGAAGTATGAAGACCTTACGGGTTTCAATGAAAGATATTACACTTTTAATCTTGGCAACTGCCAGTATATTGCTATGAATACCAACGGGCTTTATAATTTTTCCTCGCAAACAAGCTGGCTCCAAACACAACTTAACACTTCTGCAAATGATCCGAATATAGACTTTGTTTTTACTTACAACCATCAGCCTGCACACAGCGAAATCTGGCCTGATGGAAACACTTCATATGTTCTTAATGACCTTTACCCGATTGAGGCAAGTTATCCTAAAATGGTCATGACAACTCACGGACATTCTCATTGCTATGAACGAGGCACGATAAAAACGACCCATTCCGGCAATTGGGATTTCCGCACTGTAATTTGCGGAGGTGCAGGCGGAGAATTAGATCGCTGGGGAATGTACAACAACCAGACAGATTATCCTGAAATTCAAAAATCAATCGACAATTATTCTTTCATGCTTGTAGATGTGGATATGAGCGCCAAGACAGTGAACACTACGATGTACAGTCTTGGCAATCCTGATAAACCACGAAATCTCGAAGTGATGGATAAATGGCATCGTTTCCTGAATCAGGCGGCACCCGACAAACCTGATGCAATCTTGCCAAGTGGTGTCGATTCAGCAACACCTACACTTACAGCAAGTACTTTTTCCGGCTTGGATTCACTTATGAGTTCAGAATTCCAGCTAATTCCAATATCCGGAAATTTCGACAGCCCATTGATTGATGTTATACGCGACGCTGAAGATTATTACTGGGACTCCGGCACCCCGGATTATATTCCGCTAAATCTGAATAACGGAATTGATCTGAAAACTTATACCGTCGACTCAGGAATATTATCAGCCGGGCAGTCTTACCTGTGGCGCATGCGTTACCGCGATCAGAACGTGTGCTGGAGTGATTGGTCCGATACACTGCAATTCCTTGTAACTACTATTGGAATAAGTGAGCAGAACGACGATTACGGAATTTATATATTTCCCAATCCTTTTATTTATAAATTTGAAATTAAAATTCCTTATACAGCAAAAGAACAGTATGATGTAATGATATTGGATATTACCGGAAAAACAGTTTTTGAGACACAGTTCAAAACGAATGAAAACGCCACAACCTCAATAAATACGGACGATTTGGAAGCAGGTTTATATATTGTGGTGATTCGCGGAAAAGACAAAACTGTCAGAAAAAAGTTAATTCGGGAGAAAGTTAACCAATAATTATTTCATTATCTCATTGATAAAAAAAACCTTAAGCGAAATAATTTATCATTAATATTAAAAAAAAATGTTTTGATATTAATTTTTTTATACCTTTGTACCCCTAAATATACTTATAAGTTTAATTAACCAAAACTCAAAACAATGAACAAAGCACAATTAATTGATTCAATTGCAAAAGATGCAAAATTAAGTAAAGTGGATAGCGGTAAAGCACTTGATGCTACCATCACTGCAATCAGCAAATCACTGAAAAAAGGTGATAAAGTTATCCTCGTTGGTTTCGGAACATTCTCTATCGCAAAGAGAGCTGCACGTACCGGACGCAACCCACAAACTGGAAAAGCAATTAAAATTGCTGCCAAGAAAGTTGCAAAATTCAAAGCAGGCGCTGCTTTAGCCAAAACTGTTAAGTAAAATCAGCTTAATATATAAAAAAAAGCCATCATTACAGATGGCTTTTTTTATTGAGAATAATTTGCATATGTTTTCCATATGTAAATTGCATCAACAAAACAGGGTTAAAAATTATTAGAATTTTTTATTTTATCTTTGCAAAAGCCAAGTTCTTTTAATCAAAAGATTCAGTATTGTAAAGCAAATTAAGAATTAATACCTGTAAATACAGTCGGTTCCGTAGCTCAGTTGGATAGAGCAACAGCCTTCTAAGCGGTCTCCACCGCTTTTTTTATTTTCATTTATTTTCTTCGTTTTTCTGCAAACTCTCCTATTATCAACACTCTTATCAATTTTATGTTAATAAGTATTTAGCAATCTGATGCCATTGTTAACATATTAATGCTATATTTGTTAGTCAAATTGTTAGTCAAATTTTCAAACCATGAACACTCTTGCTGCACTTGTACTCGATACCCGTAGAGCCAAGAAAGACGGTACTTTCCCGATTGCTTTACGCATCACTCATAACCGAATTCCATTTTTTATAGTTTACGAATATTCTGTTTTACCAGAACATTGG
>JAZDMF010000244.1:0-10568 GCA_043801235.1 Bacteroidota bacterium
TTGGAAACACTCTACTTTAACTTTTATTGGAAACTAAGAAAGGTAAGGGTGCATTCTTATTTACCGAAAACTTGCATCCTTATTTACCGAAATGCTGCATTCTTATTTACTGAAATCTTGCATTGTTATTTACCGTTTACACATTTGCGTCATTTTATTATTAACTTGACACTAGCTCGCTCGTGAACCTTCATAAATTAGATGTTTTTCATTACGTTTTTGTATATTTGCATAAATTTATGAAGGTTTGTTGATATGATAAAACGTATTGAGTGTCGCTGGATTGAGGATATGTCGTTTTAAGCGGAAGTGAACTAACATATTTTTGTGATGGATGCCGACGAAGCCAACGGTGGCAGAAACAAGGGCCCGCGACCAAAAACCCTTACACTTGCTTCGCTTGCAGGTTGCACCGGAATGGATGTTATTGCCATTTTGCGTAAAATGCATATTGAGCCTGAATATTTCAATGTAATTGCTGAAGGCGATCTTACAGAAGAACATCCTAAATATTTTCATAAAATTCATCTTGTTTATGAAGTGAAAGGCGCCGGTATTGATGCGGAAAAGGTGGATAAAGCTGTTTCCCTTTCGCAGGAAAAATATTGCGGTGTAAGTGCATTATTGAGTAAAGGGGCTGAACTTACTTATGAAATAAGGATGCTTTAATAATCTTTTCCTTATTTCATTTCTTAATTATTTCTGCTAATATTTCGCGGAATTCAGATAGTACCATTGCTGTTGCACCCCACACAATTTTTTTATGCACGTCAAAATAGGGAGCGTTGAATGAAAATATCTTCAATATTTTTATTCGGGTAATTTTCTTAATCTCCGGATCAAGCAATGACATGATGTCGTATTCAATAATTTCATCAACTTCCTCAGCGCAAGGAATGAATACCGGGCGTTTTGAAATATAACCCACAGAAGGGTAAATCACAAAATTACTGGGAGGAATATACAGCCGTGACAAGGAACCAATTATTCTAATTTCATTTCTGTTCACGCCAATTTCCTCCTGAGCTTCACGTAACGCAGTTTTAATAATATCGTCATCTTCCGCTTCTTTTTTGCCTCCGGGGAGCGAAACCTGTCCACCGTGTGTCCCTTTGTATTCAGGCCTTTGAATGAGTACTGAATATACGGATTGATTGTGCGGATATAAAAGGATCAGCACTCCGCTGTTTTTGGTTTTTTTGTTTTCAGCAATCCATTTCAGCTTTTTCATTCGTATTTCCGAGCCCATAAGGAGTTGCGCTTTTACTCCCGGCAATGTGTGTTTAAGCCTTTCGGTCAGATTTGTGATTATTGAATTCAAATCGTTTTTTTGCAAAAGTAAAGAAGCATTTATCATGTCATACTGAAAAATCCGACTAATCAAATAAAAACCGCAGGCAACAAAGAAAGAAGATATTTTTAATATTTTAATTATGATTTTAAAAATTAATAATCAGGCATTTAAGTGCAATTGTTAATAAATGTTAAAATTCTTTTAGTACATCATATTTGATTTTTGAAAAAAGATGTTAATTTTGCGCAATTATTAATAACCCAAAAACAATTAATTAATAACTAAAAAACAAAACACTATGAAAAATTTAATTAAATTAGCTCTTGTTGCACTTGTTGTTGTAGCACTGAATGCATGTAAAAGTTCAGATACTCCCGACAAAGTTGCTGAAAAGTTTTTAAATGCTCTTAACAAAGGTGATACTACAGAAGCTAAAGCTAATGCAACGGAAGAATCTGTAACTTATATCAGGTTTTATGGCGGTATGGCACAATTAGGCGGCAGCGCAAAAGAAGTTAAGATTGAAGGAATGAAATGTACTGAAGATGGTGACAAAGCAAAATGCGATTATACTGAAAACAGCGAAGCAAAAACGATTGACCTTGTTAAGAAAGATGGAAAATGGCTGGTTGATGTTAAAAAGGAATCACCCAATTTAGATATGAACACTGAACCTAAGCCGGATGAAAATGCTCCGAAAGAAGGCGAAAATCCTAAAGACGAAAACAAACCAAAGGAAAATAAGTAATTGAATACCCGGCCTGAACCTTGAAGAAAGCGCTTATCATTATTTTCATTGTTCTTGCCGTAATCACAGCATCATTCTATTTGTTCCTGCGTCGCTACAATTACCGTAGTGAGCAGGAACAAATAGTTTCTAAATATACCCTGTCCCCAAAAGAAATATCCCTCCTTAAAGAAGGCGACATCATCCTAAGGCATGGTTACGGCTTTGTAAGCGATATGATAGTCGAAACCCTGAACGACAGCATCGGCTTGTCGCATTGTTCCATATTAGCAAAGGATGATATTGGTGAATGGATGATCATTCATTCGGTTTCCTCAACCTTAACAGATATTGACGGGGTGCAATCTCAGCCTTTTGCTCCATTTATTAACGACAGCAAAAAGAATTCGGTAGTTGTAATAAGGTATAAAAATGCAAAGAACGATTCCGATCTTGCACGTATTGGCCAAAGAGCAGAGTATTACCTTGACAAACAAATTCCCTTTGACGATTCGTTCGATCTGGAAGATTCTACTAAGTTTTATTGTTCCGAATTGCTTTGGAAGGTTATAAAAGATGAATACAGTGTTGATATTTTTGAAGCAAAAAACAGAGCGGAGCATTACGATTACATGAAATTTGACTGCTTCCTTGATACTTTTAACTTTGAAATTATTTTGGATCACAGATTAAGGGATACTAAAAAGAATTAATATCTCACTTTAACCGCAGGTTCACGCTCCCTGTTTTCACATCCCAGCACACCGAATCGCATACATCTGCATGCGATTTTTTAATATCGTCGCCATCAACCGCAAATATTTTTTCCCCGTTTCTCTTATACTCAGCAGTAACAGTGTAGAAACCATCAACCGGCAGAAGGGTGTCGTAATATTCATTTTTGGCGGTATCGGCTAAGTAAAGGTCGTTATCTTCAAGATTTCCGCGGTAAATGGCAATGGGGACATTAATGTTTTCATCATTAATGGTAAGTTTCACATACATTCTTCCATCGTATGGTTCTGAAGTAACGCAGTCGGAATAATCATAAGTGCTGCAGTCAACAGAGTCGCTGTCATAGCTGTCGTTGCATGATGCAATTGCAAGGAATACTAGAAGGGAAAAACAGGAAAATATTATTAAAAGCACTTTCATAATTTTCAGTATTGTTTCAATTAACTTGTAACTTTTCTATCTATTACAACCAGTCAAAACTTTTATGGGTTTTACGAATATCTTTAACATGTATGGTGAAAAACAAGCTTGCATTTATTCTGTGGGGAGAAAAATCTTTTACATTGAATTTCAAATATTCATAAGCAAAGCGGAATCCGCCCCAATAGCTGTATAATATGAAGCCCGCTGACGGCGAGAAAATGAATGCGTCATCAGGTTTCTGATTCATTGCGCGGTATTTTCCATAGGTGTACAATTCTTTAAGGCAAATGAAGAACCCTTTTTCATAATCACAGTTAGTGTTGATCCTGAAAACTTTTTCAGCTTCGATGTAAATAATACTTCTTCTTTCCCAGAGCTGGTAAAAAGAGCTGTCAGTTTTCGGCAATAAAATACGGTCAGCCCAGAGTCGTGTGTTATATCCAAGCCTTATGCCTGTCAGGTAACGTATGTCGTGAATTCCTGCATAAAGTCCAAACATGAAATCACGGTTGTTCATGTCGAATCCGGTGAGAGAGAAGTTGATGTCATTAAAGTATGGTTTCCATTCCTTTCCTGCAATATCCTGTTTCTTCAGAATTTTGGAAACCGGATAATTTGAGTAGTAAAGGGAAAGCAGGAGTGGCGTTGCTTTCGCATCCGTGTAAATACTCGCATTTGCTTTGTTTTGCAAAAGAAAACCCACAACTTGTGTATATCCGTTTTCGGCAGCTATCGCCAAAGGGGTATATCCTTCAGAGTTTTTTACATCGATAAGCGCCCCTTTTTCAACAAGCAGTTTCACAACTTCAATATGGTTTCCGTATACTGCGCAATGCAGGGGAGTCCATCCGCGCTTATCCTTAGTATTAATATCTGCACCTTTATTAATAAGCAGTTCCACAATATCCTTATTGCCGTAGAATGATGCGGCATTTAAAGCATCTGAACTGTCTTTTGCTACACATTTGTAATCGGCTCCGTAAAAAAGAAGCATGTCGGCAGGAATAAAATATCCGTAAACAGCAGCATAGAAAAGGGAAGTGGAACTGTCGTTGTCCTTAGCATTAATCTCGGCTCCCTGCTGAATCAAGTAATCCATTACCTCGTAATGCCCGAACCGCGTTGCTGCAATAAGTGCCGAAGTTCCGTCGGCCGGCCGAATATTAATATTGGCTCCGTTATAAACAAGAATTTTTACAGCATCAAGATGCCCGTTCTGCGACGCGTACATCAGGGCGGTCACACCATCATAATTGTGTGAGTTTGCATCGGCGCCTTTTAAAAGGAGTTCAAGTATTTCATCAACATTGCCTTTGTCGGCCGCTTCCAGAAGGTTTTCGTTCAGAATTTTAACAGAAATAGAATCGCTGGGTTCAGGAAATTTGGAAATAATTTTTTGAACAGAGTCAGAACTTATCGTATCAACCTGTGGAAAACAGGGCTTGTACAGCAGTACAATGACTGAGAAAATAAATAATATTCTTATTTTGCAGCGGATCATCTGCCCGGAAATTTTGAATAAAGATAAAAAAAATCGTAATTAATCAGTGCAGTAAAAAAAAATCTCGCTGATTGACGCAGATAAAAAATCGCTGATAATCGCAGAGAGTAACAAATACTTAAAAATTGTTTCTGCGCATATCTGCGTTAAAATTTGTGAACCTACCTGCCGGTCAGGCAGGAATCTGCGAGAAAATATTATCTTGAAATTTGGGTTTTATTATTGAGAGATTGAAATAGTCAAATTTCGTATATTCGTATAAAATATTTTCATTGAGCATACATCAGATACTGGTAAAATACTGGGGATATCAGTCATTCCGCCCCATGCAGGAAGATATAATCCAATCTGTTCTGAGTGGCAATGACACTCTTGCTCTTTTGCCTACAGGTGGTGGAAAATCGCTGTGTTTCCAGGTTCCGGCGCTGGCAAAAGAAGGGCTTTGCCTTGTTATTTCCCCTTTGATCGCTTTAATGAAAGACCAGGTTGAAAACCTAAAAAAGAAAGGAATTCCTGCTGTTGCAACATATTCCGGAATGCATTTCAACGAAGTTGATCTTGCCCTTGACAATTGCGTGCATGGCAATATAAAGCTTCTGTATATTTCGCCAGAACGCCTTGCTTCTGAAACTTTTCGCGTGCGGCTGAAAAAAATGAAAATAAATCTTATCGCTGTTGATGAAGCGCATTGTGTTTCTCAATGGGGGTATGATTTTCGTCCGCCCTATCTCAGGATAGCCGAAATAAGGGAATATTTCCCAGGCGTTCCCCTGCTGGCCCTTACAGCAACCGCCACACCCGATGTGGTTGATGATATTCAGAACAAATTGCTTTTTAAAAAGAAAAATGTTCTCAGCAAAAGTTTTGAAAGGAAAAATCTTTCCTATGCAGTGATAAAAGAGGAAGATAAGTTTAAAAGGCTTCTCAACATTATCTCAAAAATAAGTGGCTCAGGAATAATTTATGTCAGAAACAGAAGAAGAACAAGGGAAATCGCAGAGTTCCTGAATAAGAATGGAATTTCTTCACTTTTTTATCATGCGGGTCTTGATTATAAAACAAGAGATACACGGCAAAATGAATGGATGGCCGGTGCACGAAGGGTAATTGTAGCAACTAACGCTTTCGGTATGGGGATTGACAAACCAGATGTCCGCTTTGTAATCCATTTTGATGTGCCCAATTCGCCCGAAGCCTATTTCCAGGAAGCGGGAAGGGGAGGCAGGGATGATAAAAAAGCTTATGCCATGATGATTTATTTTGATTCCGATATTTTTGATGCGCAGAAGAATATTGAAGAATCATATCCCCCGGTTGAAACGATCAGAAATGTATATAACTGCCTTGGCAATTATTATAATCTTGCATTGGGAAGCGGCAAGGATGCCAGCTTTGATTTTGATATTTCAGCTTTTTCATCATCGTATAATCTGAAACCTGTTACAGTTTATAATTCACTGAAGTTTCTTGAAAAGGAAGGTTATGTTCTTGCGACAGATGGTTTTTATCAGCCTTCACAGTTGCGCATCATTATTGATAAAGAAGGCTTGTACAGGTTCCAGGTAGAAAATAAAGTTCTTGATAATTTTATAAGAGTGATACTGCGTTCTTACGGCGGAATTTTTACGGATTTCGTGAAAGTGCATGAAACCGAAATAGCAGCCAGGGCCGGTATTACAAAGGAACGTACAATAGAAAATCTGAAACACATAGAAAAGGCGGGAGTTATTTCATATATTCCCCAGAAGGAAAAACCCCAGATTATTTTTTGCAGCGAAAGGCTGGATCAGAAAAGCTTGTATATCTCTCCGGAAAATTATCATGAAAGAAAGAAAATAGCTGAAGAAAAAATGAATGCAATGATCCGTTATGTATCTGCAGGATTGAAATGCAGAAGCCAGTTGCTACTTGAATACTTCGGTGAAAAAAATCCGAAACGTTGCGGGCAGTGCGATGTTTGCCTTGAAAGAAACAAACTCGACATGAGCGAATTTGAATTCAATTCGGTGATTGATACCATAAAACCTTTATTGCAGCAAAAAGCTTATTCGCTGGAAGAAGTTGTGAATTTGGTTAAAGATGTGAACGAAAAAAATATTCTGCGTACGTTGCGGTGGCTCATTGATAACGACAAAATAATTATTGACGAGAATCAGAATTTGAAGTGGAATAAAAAATAATAACAAAAATTGTTAAATGGTCAAATTGCTTTATTGCTTAATTGCTGCTTGACAATCGCCGGATTGTGCTGGTGAAAATTTAAATAGCAATATAACCATTAAGCAATTTAGCTATTCAAATATTAGGGTACTCTGTTCATTCATATGAAACTTAAAAAAGCATTTTATCTTTCAGATGATGTTGTGGAACTTGCAAAAGACTTGCTGGGCAAGCATCTTTGCACAAACATAAATAGCAAAGGAGTTACTTCGGGTATTATTACTGAAACGGAAGCATATGCTGGTATCATTGACAAGGCTTCGCATGCATATAGCGGGAGCAGAACCAAACGTACAGATATCATGTATTGGGAAGGTGGTGTAGCTTATGTTTATTTGTGTTACGGAGTGCATTCACTTTTTAATATAGTTACAAGTAAAAAAAATAATCCTCACGCAATCCTTATCCGTGCTATAAAACCAGTGAACGGAATTGAGCTGATGCTTGAACGTACTGGGAAAAAAGTACTGGATGGAAAAGCAGGAATTGGTCCGGGCAAAGTGACGAAACTGTTAGGTATTCATTATTCGCATACAGGCACATCATTGCTGGGGAACGAAATATGGCTTGAAGACAAGGGTGTGAAAATTTTCTTAAAAAATATTATTGCCGGGCCGCGTGTGGGTGTTGATTATGCAGGGGAGGATGCGAAGCTACCTTATCGGTTCCGGATAATATTCTGAACAGACATTTAATTTGTTTTACTTTTCCCAAGTAGTTTTAATAAATACGGCATTAGAAAATTCTTCTCCGTTTATCAGTTTGTTTCCTGCTATGCCGCCCAAAGATCCCATACTGTTGCAATCAGAATCGTAAACATCAGAGGTCATATCAGCGCCACAACTTCCTTGATAAAACACATAAACATTTTTGTTCTGGAACAGGTATTCTTCCACCTTTGGATCCTTGCATACGGCATTTTTACTAAAATCTTTGATCTTGTTTTCAATACATGCGGAAGTTCCTTTTTCAATATCAAGTTTATTGCAGGCAGTAAAGGTCATTACTGTTATTGCTGTTAAAAATAGTAGCTTTTTCATTTTTGTGAATTTTAAAATTAAACGATGTTATTCTTAAAGTATTTTATTTCATTGTGGGAAGCAATGAGTATAAATTAATTTTCGATAAAACTTTCCACCTTGTGCATAACTGTGCTTGCGCACCCGCTTGCATAAAGCATAAAGTAATAGCCAGTATGGTTATGTCCTTTAATTCCAATATTTTGGTTTCTTTTTCTTTAAATTACTTCCATTTACAGCGTTATGAGATTTTAGAAAGTCAACAATCTCATCGTACGCTCCAGATTTATTTTGTTCAAGAACGTAATCCAAAGCCGTCCAATTATCGTTGTCGGTTAAATTTATGTCAGCACTGTTTGCTATTAAATATTTTATTAATTCAAAATTACCACGATCACAGGCTTGCATTAAAACAGTTACATTGTTAACATCTTGCTTATTTATATTTATACCATTATCAATAAGATAAAATTGTAATTGATTGTCATTGATGGAACCCCTAAAAATTTTAAATAATACATTTTGCCCTAATGTATCTGTAACATTGATATCTATTTTTTTTTCATTGAGGAAATATTTCACAATATCCGAATCACTACATACGCCTGGTTTTAAAAATAATTTAGTAAAGTCAGGGGCTTTCTTTGTTGATAAATATTGTAACACATCCAGTGAGCAAACCCAGAAGTAATCGTAAATATCATTTTGATTTGTTGTGTTTTTTTCATTCACATCCATGTGTTTCTCATCGATAAGGTACTTTATTGTTTCAAAATCACAATAACTAATCGCATTCATTAATATTGAATTTCCATCCTTTTTTGAATTTATATCTGCACCCTTCTCAACTAATAATTTAATAAAAGCAATTTTAGAAGAAGGATTAGAATAAGAATTATAAACATGAAACAGGGTAGGTTTTCCATCATCATCTATGACATTTATTTTTGCTCCTTTCTCAATTAAATAGCTGACCAATTCAATATTCTTGCCTTCTGAAAGGGCACACATCAAAGCTGTTCTATTGTAATTCAGTAATTGATTAATGTCGGCTCCATTTTCAATTAATAATTTTGCCAGAACAAGGTTTCCCTCGCCACAAGCCATTTCTAAGCATGTTGCACCGTAAATGTTTTTAGTATTAACATCTGCTCCATTATTAATCAGTTTTTTAACCGTATCTAATTGATTCATATATATAGCATCTTGTAATGCATATGTGTCAATAGCACCGTAGCTTTTTAGATATTCTTTTATTTTGTAATAATTGTTTTTCGATCGATATAATTTATTAATTGCGGTTAACCCATCGTTATTTTTGGCAATTACGTTAGCACCTTTTTCAACTAAATATTTGACAAATTCAAAACGGTCGTTTGATGCAAACCACATAAGCGAAGTATTTCCATTGATATCCGTTTGATTAATGTCAACGCCAGCATTAACCATATATTCAATGAACTTTATATCTGGCAGATCATTTAAACTATTTTTACTACAAATCAATATTGGATTAGTAGTACTTTGGTTATAATCTGAAGGATTGACATTATAATTTGCAACCAAATATTGCATTAACAAGTAATCTCCTTTGACTGAAGCATAAAATACCGCACGATCTATATCAATTTTTATTTTTAGTGAGTCAACGCAATATTTAACCAAATCTAAATTTTTACTTATCAAAACAAATTTAAGGACTTCAGTTGTATCAATTGGTAATTGTTTTTTTTCTACAAAATATTTTACTAAATCTAAGCTTCCGTAAGCTGAAGAAAGAGCCAGTAAATCAATACGGATACTGTCTTTTTTGTAAAAAGCGCCATGTTCAATTAAATATTTTGTGATTTCTAAATTTTTATTCTGCACAGCACATATTATAGGGAAAGTCATTGACCATGGGCCATGACCATATTCTGCCTCTTCATTAATATTTGCACCATTTTCAACAAGCTCTTTTACTTTAACAAAATCATTCGCTTTTACTGCGTCACATAATGTTGTCTGGGCAAAACAATCATTAGTTAAAAGTGTAATGATTAAATATATAAACATTAAATATTTCATAATAGTTTATCCATATTGGCTATAACTTCTGTGTTGCGACTATTACTATTTTAATGCATCACAAACAATATTCAAATATACGCTATTTCTTTTTTGTTTTCACCCTTCTTCATTTTCCTATCTTTGCATTCCTTAATTTATAAAGTATGCCAGAATTTATAAAAATAGTATTAAGCTCGGGAAAAGATCAGGCAGTAAAGCGTTTTCATCCATGGATATTTTCAGGTGCAATAAAAAAAATATACGGAATCTCTGTAGAAGGTGATGTAGTTGAAGTGTATTCCAATCATGATGAATTTCTTGGGATGGGCCACTATCAGCCCGGTTCCATTGCTATACGGATTTTTTCATTTGAAAAAGTTGTTCCTGATTTTTCATTCTGGAAAACAAAATTGCTTAATGCATATAATTTCAGAAAAAGAATCGGGTTGGTTGATAACACCGAAACCAATGTTTACCGCCTTGTTCATGCAGAAGGCGATAATATGCCGGGACTGATAATTGATTATTATAATGGTGTTATTGTGATGCAATCGCATTCCGTTGGCATGTATTTAATCAAAGATATTCTTGCCGAAGCTT
>JAZDMF010000184.1:0-4890 GCA_043801235.1 Bacteroidota bacterium
GTTCGGCCAAAAATAATGGCGATACTATTAAAGCAAAAGAATATTACAAGAAAGGTATTTCCTATTTTAAAACGGCAATTTCAATGAATCCTGAATACATCGAAGCTTTCTTTAACCTTGCGTATTCATATGAAATGATAAATAAATATGATAGTGCAATTATTAATTACAGAAAGAATATTGAATTGAAGCCTGATAATATTCGTTCAATGAGTAACATGGCAAATATTTATTTTAGCAAGTATGAAAATTATGACAGCGCCATTGCTATAAATGACAGAATAATGAAAATAAGCCCTGAATCAGATATTCCGTATGTCAATCTTGGAACATATTCTTTAAAGAAAGGGGATACAATAACTGCTGTAAATTATTACGAAACAGCGCTTGAAAAATTTCCAAAAAACTTTGATCTTGCTTCAAAACTGAGCAATTATTATAAGGGAAATGATCAGGAAAAATATTTTAAATACCAGCAAATGGCGATAGAGGCCAAAAAAGAATTTATGGAGCAAGAATAACTTTTGAAAACTGCATCTGAACATATTACCTTTTTGAAAAATCTTGTGGAACGCGGAGGTCCGGCAGAAAGTGAGTGGACTATCGTATGTGGGTGGATGTGTGAATTAGGCAAAGCTATCGAAGAAAAATTATATTCCGATGCGGAAATAACACAGATATATAATGAAATTGGAAATGCGTTTCCTGTTGATTCTATTCAGGGACATACATATCATAAACCCAGAAAATATGCAGGTGATTTTGAATTGCTTGATAAAATCCAGACCTGTTTCGTAACTCCCGATGAACATTTCGCAAACTGGGATAAATATTTTCACAGTTGTGAAGCGCCAAGGGCTGTCCGTTACAGGATACCCTACCTGGTCGAAGTACTTGAAAAATCATTGATTGCCGGAAAAGAAAAATTTTCCTTTCTTAACATTGCAAGTGGTCCTTGCCGGGACATTTATGAATTTTTCAGGAAAAATCCTTCTGCTGATACATGGATTGATTGTGTCGATCACGATCCCGATGCTGTTTCATTTGCAAGAAACCTTTTACAACCACATTCTGATAAAATTACTTTTTACAACACAAATTTTTTAAGATTTATTTTTCCACGCAAGTATGATCTTATATGGTCAGCTGGCCTTTTCGATTATTTCGACGATGCTTTTTTTGTCAGAAAATTAAAACTGATGATAGGAAATCTTAACCCGGGAGGAAAAATTATTATCGGAAACCTTACTGATACAAATCCCTCAAAATATTATATGCTTCTTTTTAAATGGATAGTATTTCACCGTACGGAAGAGCATTTAACAGAACTGGCAAGGGAAGCAGGGGCAGAGAAAAAAAATATTTTTGTTGATAAAGAACCGCTGGGCGTAAATTTATTTTTGCATATATCAAATGAATAAGACCTTTAGCTATGGAAGTAAAACGGATATTCGACCTGATTCCTTTTATAAAAGAAAAATACAACAATGATATTTGCCTTGCGGGGAAAAAGGGTGGCAAATGGATTACATATTCCATCGATCAGTACAGGGAAAACGTTGACCTTGCCTGTAAAGGATTGTTGTCACTGGGAATAAAAAAAAATGATAAGATTGCAACCATCTCAAACAACCGGCCAGAATGGAATTTTGTCGACCTGGCCATCATGCAGATTGGCGCCATTCATGTTCCCGTTTATCCCACGATCTCCGGTAATGAACTGGGATATATTCTGAAAGAAACAGAAATAAAAATAATTTTTATATCAGGAAGCGTACTGTATAACAAGGTTGTTAATATTCTGAATGAAATTTCAATGGAAGTAAAAATTTATACTTTCGACAACATTGCAGGAGCAGAACATTATAATAATCTTAAGGAAGCTGGAAAGCAGGTTGATGATGAAACAATGGAAAAATGCAAGTCCGGAGTTTGTCCTGATGATATTGCCACCATAATTTACACTTCGGGAACAACAGATTTGCCAAAGGGTGTAATGCTTTCGCATAACAACCTTGTAAGCAATTTTATTGCTGCCTCAAAAACCATGAATCTTAATTCCGGTCATGTCACTTTGAGCTACCTTCCGCTTTGCCATGTGTACGAAAGGATGCTTAATTACAAATACCAGTACCTGGGCATTTCCGTTTATTATGCCGAAAACCTTGCCAGTGTAGTGGCAAATTTTCAGGAGGTGAAGCCAACAGTCCTTACATCGGTGCCTTTGCTTCTCGAAAAAATTTATGATAATATTCTTGAAAAGGGCAGCCATCTGAAAGGAATAAAAAAATCATTGTTCCGCTTTGCAATAAAGTTGTCTGACCGTTATCCGCTTTCCCGGAAATTTTCATTTGCTTACAAAGTAAAGCTGAAAGCAGCCGATCTGGTTTTTAAAAAATGGAGAGAAGCGCTTGGCGGAAAGCTGGGAATGATCATTTGCGGCGGGGCCGCTCTTCAGCCACGAATTCTTAAAGCATTCTGGGCAGCAGGTATTCCCGTTTATGAAGGATACGGACTTACAGAAACTTCACCGCTGATATCAAACAATAATTACGGAATATTCAAACTGGGTACAGTGGGAAAAATCCTGGAGGGTGTGAATGTGAAAATAGCCGCTGATGGTGAAATTCTTGTAAAAGGACCTAATGTGATGTTAGGTTATTTCAAGAATCAGGAACTGACTACAAAAACTGTTGATGCTGATGGCTGGATGCATACAGGAGATATTGGTGTTATTGAAGATGATGTTTTCCTGAAACTTACCGGAAGAAAAAAAGATATTTTTAAAACGTCTTCGGGTTTCTATGTGTCACCTGAAAGAATTGAAGGAATTTTAAAGCAAAGCCCGATGATTGCACAGGTGCTTGTAGCCGGTGCAAACCATAATTACCTTTCAGCATTGATAGTTCCCGATTTTAAAAGCCTTGCTGCCTGGAGCAAAATCAATAATGTGGAAATAAATTTTCAGGATCAGGTTATCAATGATTCAAAAATTTTTGCTGTCTTCCAATGTATTTTTGATGAATATAACCGTGATTGCAGGGAAACGGAACGGATTTTAAAATTCAGAATACTAAGCAGCGAATGGACGGTGGAAGGAGGCGAACTGACTCCGAAAATGAGCATGAAACGCAATTTTATCACGCAGAAATATCATCACCTGATTGAAGAGTTCTATTCTTCATCATTATGAAATGGGTATTATAAAAAAACAGGCAATTGTTAATACAGTTATCACCTACGCAGGCCTGATGCTGGGTGCAGTGAATATTCTATGGCTGATGCCCAAGGGCTTATCGCCACAGGAAGTGGGACTGAGAAGTCTGTTGCTCAGTTCCGCATTTCTCATTTCTCCTCTGGCTCGTATCGGATTCAATAAAGTTATCATAAAATTTTATCCTAAATTTAAAAATTCCGATAAAAAAGATCATGGATTTCTATTCATAATTCTTATTATACCGTTCGCAGGGTTTTTGTTGATAACATTGTTATTTCTGATTTTCAAACAACCCATATTTTCGTTGTTCGAGGCAAAGTCAGCAATAGTAAAGGATTATCTGTGGTATATGATTCCCATAACTTTTTTTGTAATGTATATGGGAATACTTTCTTCCTATTGCCAGGTGAATTACAAAATTACAGTTCCTGCATTTATCCGCCAGGTAGTGATGCAGGTACTAACAGCAATATTATTGATACTGATGAATGCAGCATTGATTAATTTCAGGGAATTCGTCAGCCTGATGGTTCTGATATATTTTATCGGTGTCCTGCTTCATCTACTATATCTGCGTTACCTGAATCTGCTGTTTCTTAGACCCGATTATAAATTGATAAACAAACCAATGGTAAAAGAAATTATGACCTACGGTTTGTTTGTCATTCTCGGAGGTGTGGGTGCTGTGGTATCGGCCAATATCGGCATTCTTATGCTTGGCGCTATGATAGGATTGCATTCTGCCGCCATTTTTTCAATTTCTTATTACCTCGGAAACATCATTGACGTGCCCCGTAATGCTCTTTCGCGTATAGCCAGCCCATATATTGCTGAATCATGGCACAAGGGCAAAACGGATTTAATTGATTCTCTTTATAAAAAATCAGCTATTAACCAGATGATTGTCGGTATTTTAATTTTTCTCATCATTTGGCTGAATATTGATGCTGTTTTTTCTTTAATGCCCAAAGGTGCTATATATGCAAGCGGAAAATGGGTGGTGTTCTTTGTTGGTCTTGCCAAAGTTGTTGATATGTCAACAGGAATAAATACTGAAATACTTATAAATAGTGAAAAATATAAGTTCAACTTTATATTGGTAATAAGTTTTACATTGCTTGTGATTCTGCTGAATTATTTTTTAATCCCTAAGTATGCCCTGATGGGAGCGTCCATTGCTATATTTGCCTCCTTCGTTTACTTTAATCTTGCAAAATTTCTTTATCTTTATTTTGAATTCAAAATGCAGCCTTTTTCGCTGAATTTTCTTAAAGTACTGTTCAGTGGTATTTTCGTTTTCTTTGTATTTACATTTCTTCCGCATTTGAATGGTGTTTGGGCCGATCTGGTACTGCGCACTGCATCTGTTTTCTTATTGTATATTGCGCTTATTGCTGTAACAAAGCCTTCTGAAGAAATTAATTATTACCTGGTGAAAGTCAGAAAAATCT
Organism: Bacteroidota bacterium; assembly: GCA_043801235.1. GTDB lineage: Bacteria > Bacteroidota > Bacteroidia > Bacteroidales > CG2-30-32-10 > DAOQAK01. The sequence goes on from JAZDMF010000184.1 coordinate 4,669, forward strand.
TTTCAAGAACATAGTGTTAAGTTAACTTTAAATTTGTGGTCATGCTGAGCTCGTCGAAGTATGACTACCACTGTCCTATCTGGTCATTCTTCGATAAACTACCATTGACGTATTTTTCTAAATAACTAACATTGAACGAAATAAATAATGAATAATGAATAACGAATTTCGAATATCGAACTTGAATAAAACGTCATTTATATTGTTTTTTTTGTAAAAAAT
>JAZDMF010000185.1:0-12815 GCA_043801235.1 Bacteroidota bacterium
TTGTATGCGGTGAAGATTCACATATCCGTACTTTGAATTTTTCGATCCATTGTTTAAAAAAATTCTCAAAGAACCAAATACTTGTTGTTACGGACAAAACCAGAAATACAAAGGAAATTGAACACGATAATATAATTGACATTCCCACACAGAAAGATTTTTCCAGCCATCAGGCAAGTATTTTTCTCAAAACATCTCTTCATAAAATTGTTGAACCCGGTAATTTTTATTGCTATCTTGACAGCGATGTTATTGCTCTCAACAAAGATGTGGATAAAATTTTCTCATTTAAATCGGGGCAGGTAACCTTTGCTTCGGATCATACCACTATTGACCGTTTCAGCCCTTATGCAACAAACTGCTGGTGCCTTGACAAACATAAGCAACTGCAGAATCTGCTCGAAAAGCATAATCCTTTTGCACAAACCGCGAACATCAGCAATCCTTCCACACGCAAACTTTTTTGTTTCCTTGACGAAATAAAAAAAACCCGGTTCTCACGCCTGCTTTTCGACCTGAGGTTCCATTCAAACAAAATAATCCGAAAAAAATTCCATGCCGGCAATGGATTTTATTATGTCTTTAAAACAAAAACATGGGAAGATAAAGAGAACCATGTTTTATTGCACGACATGATAAATTACAAAGATAAAATTGAAGCGGAAAGCAATTTTCGTTTTACCTCTTCAGGACAAAAATGGATAGACGAGAACAACAATATCATCAACGATTTTAAATGCAATCATTTGATCAGGTCCATCAAAGAAAAGTTCGGGATAAAAATTGAAGATAAAACATGGCTTCACTGGAACGGTGGCGTATTCATTTTTGATAATGACTCTCATGAGTTCATGGAATCATGGCATAATAAAACAATGTCAATATTCAATGATCCGTTATGGAAAGTAAGAGACCAGGGTACGCTGGCGGCAACTGCATGGGAATTCGGCCTGCAAAATAACCAGAGAATTCCGGAAGAGTTTAATTTTATTGCCGATTACTATAATCCATTCATTTCATTCAACAACAGCAAGGGCTTCACAAAAGATAATTTCAAAACAGTCATCAATCCCAAATTCATTCATATTTATCATAACTTTGGAAATAAAAAATGGGATATATGGCAGGGAGTAGAATCAATTCATAAACTATCTGAAGTAAAATGACAAATAGTTTATCAGACTTTTAAAAACGAATGTCTGATATGTTATTAATAAAAACTCAAATCGAATATGATGAAAATACTAATAACAGGAGCAGCAGGTTTTATAGGTTATCATTTAACAAAATCTCTCATGCTGAATCCGGATGAATTATTTGGCATTGATAATCTTCAGAAAAATCACGATCATGAAATAAAGCTGAAACGCCTGGAACAACTGCATATTGATCAGAAATTATTATTTGACGGCAAGCATTCCAGAAATAAAAATCTTACATTCTTCCAAATTGATTTGCTGGAAAAACAAAAACTGGAGGATCTGTTTTCTCAACACAATTTTGATGTGGTGATTCATCTCGCTGCGCAAACAGGTGTGAGGCAATCAGCGACACACTCACAAATATATATTGACAATAATATTACAGCATTTAACAATCTTCTTGAATGCTGCAGAGAATTTAATGTAAAAAGAATGGTGTACGCTTCGAGTTCTTCTGTTTATGGCATGCACAAAAATATTCCATCATCCGAGACAAACTCTACGGACGCTCCTACAAGTATATACGCTGTTACAAAAAAAACCTGTGAATTGCTTGCATCTACATACACATTGCAAAATAATATGATAAGTATAGGACTTAGATTTTTTACAGTATATGGTCCCTGGTGCCGAACCGATATGGCAGCATATATTTTCATGAAAGCATTGGTGGAGAAAGCAGAATTAAATCTGTTCAATTACGGCGATATGCTCCGCGATTACACTTATGTTGGAGATGTGTGCAATAGCATTGTACTTATTTGCCGGAAGATTTTATCTGATAAAATAGAATCTCCTTATCATGAAGTATATAACATTGGCAACAGGAATGCTACTACTCTCGGTGATTATCTTTCCGCAATTGAAAATGAAATTGGCGTTAGAGCCTCGTATCAGTTAAAACCTATGCAGGACGGGGAGGTGCAATCATCGTATGCAGACACAAAAAAACTGGAAGATTTTATTGGCTTTAAACCGGATACTCCACTCAGCAAAGGAGTTAAAGAAATGGCGGCATGGTTCAGGGACTATAACAAAAGCCTGTAAGACAAATACTCATTAAGAAATAGTATCATTACCTGTAATCATTTTCTGTTGAAAAAACTTTTATTCAATATCAGAAATTTTTATGCTGACAAAATCAGGCCGATAATTTTTTTTCACAAAAACAAAGGAATATATAAAACTTCCAGCCTGCCTGCAACACTCCTTAAACAATATTGCAGCAAAAGGTACGATATTTCAAATTATTCGCTTTGCAATGCTCCCTTCAACAGTCTCTTTCTCGGAATTGACGGGTATGTCATACCCTGCTGCTTTAACAGGAAAATGAAACTGGGTTCATTTAATACCCAATCCATTCTTGATATATGGAATGGGGAAAAAATTGCAGATTTCAGAAATGAATTTATAAATTTTCGCTTTCCTGACAGTTGTTTTCAGTGTAAAAACCATTTTATGAGTGGTAACTTTCCGGCAATGGGAGCGGAACGGTATGATCATATACCTGTTTATAAGAACCAACCTGCTGAGATTATTTTTGAACTTTCAGATGAGTGTAATTACCGTTGCATCATGTGCAAAGGGGCCGATTCTGACTGGCTTGCAAAACTACATGAAAATAAATCGGCAAGCATTGATCTTCCTTTTCTCATCAATCAGTTTGATGCTCTTCTTCCCGGTATTTACAAGACTGACTTTTATGGTGGCGAACCCTTCTTAATCGAAGAATATTACTCTATCTGGGGAAAAATCATTGAAAAAAATCCCAAGTGTATCATTGATGTCCAGACCAATGGCAGTATTCTTAATGAAAGGGTGAAACAGGTTCTTGAAAAAGGGCGGTTCCGTATCGGAATTTCTCTTGATTCATTAAATGAAGAGACATACTCGAATATCAGGCGTGGCGGCCATCTCAGGATTGTCCTGAATAATATAGAATTTTTCTTCCAGTACACAAAAAGAAAGAACACACACCTGTACTTTGCTTTCTGCCCTATAACACTTAACTGGAAAGAGATTCCTGAGATTATCCGTTTCGGCAATTTACACAATGCCGATGTTTTCTTTAACACTGTTATGGAACCCCATGAGATTTCTCTTTACCATTTGCCCTGTCATTTGCTGAAGCCCATTATTTCTCAGCTTGAAAATGAAAAAATCAGTTCCGGCAATTATACTGAGCTGATCAATAAAAGAAATTATAATGAATTTCTTCATGAATTAAAACAATGGCATCAGCAGAAAATGAAAATAAAAAAAATGTATCGTGAAGAACTGGAAGCGCTTGAGGGAATTCCGATAAATGAAATATTAAATGATCTAAAGTCTAAATATCAGGAATGTTCTTATATCGCTAATGAACAACAAAACACCAACGTTCTGTCGCATTACTATCTGGTCACTGAAAAACTGCTTGATGCTTATCCTCATGACATTTTTTTAAAAAAAATGTTAAAAAAAATAATTGCCATGCCTCATGAAAAATTTGTGGATTTTGTCAGAAATAAAAACATGGATGAACTTTTTATCAGGTCAAAAAAATTATATGCAGAGATTAAATCCTCATATGAAGAATAAACTTTACTTTATATTTCTTCTGTAAAACTTTGGAATTTTTTGTTACTCGCTCCCACTGCCGCAACATTAGCCTGCTCGTGAACCTTCATAAATTCAATGTTTTTCATATCGTTTTTGTATATTTGCGTAAATTTATGAAGGTTTGCTCTAATCAACTACTTCAAACTTTTTGATGCATAACAACAATGAAAATATTGTCATCAATGGCCTATGGATAGGCAGCAAACTTTCAAATGTGGAAATGCTTTGCATTCATTCTTACCTGAAGAACGGCCATTCTTTTGTCCTCTGGGCTTATGATGCGATTGAAAACAAATTGCCTGATGGGGTTATTGTTAAAGATGCATCTGAAATTATTCCGCGTGAAAAAGTTTTCAGCTACAAAAACACCAATCAGTTCGGCCACGGAAAAGGAAGTTATGCAGGGTTTTCCGATATTTTCCGATACAATCTTTTATATGAACACGGGGGCTGGTGGACCGATATGGACGTAACCTGCCTGAAACCCTTCGACTTTCCGGAACCTTATGTTTTTCGTACTCATCACGATTTACCGATGGTGGGTAATATTATGAAATGCCCGAAAGGATCAGAGCTTATGAAGCAATGCTTTGATGAGGCATCGGTTCAGATTGATGAAAACAACACCGACTGGCATAAACCCATTCAGATACTTAATGATAATATTGTAAAATTAGGTTTATCGGGATATGTACTTGATTTCACCAACCATGACAGCTGGAATTATATCAGAAAACTTCTGATAAAAAATGTTGATTTGCCCAAAGAATGGTACGCTGTTCATTGGATCAACGAAGAATGGAGAAGGAACAAAGTTGATAAAAATATCTTTTATAAAAATTCAACTTTAGGAAAACTTTGCAGGAAATACATGCCTGATAAAACTGATATTCTGGCAGATTTCAGCATTTTCAAGCGATTCAAATTCTCATACGCCAACGCTACATTCAAACAAATAAAAAGCCGCTTATCCGGTTAAAGCTTTTCTGAAATATTTTAAATATTCATCAGCCAGAGTTTTCCAAGCATTAACAGTATCGGAAGGTGCAATCCATTTTTTATCTGATGATAATTTTTGGAAAGCGGTTTTTATTTTTTCTGATAACATCAAATAATTTCCGGTTTCAAAAAAATATCCATTAGTACCGTCCCTGACAATCGTATTATTTGATCCTGCCATGGTACATATCACAAATGCCCCGCTTGCCAGCGCTTCCATAACTGCCATCGACATGGCCTCATACTTCGATGTTTGAACAAATAGATTCGCTTTCTGATATTCAGCAATCAATATATCACGATCCATCCAGCCTGAAAATTTTACATAGTAGTTTAATTTATTTTCAACGACATATAGTTCCATGTTTTTCCGTAACAGGCCGTCACCGGAAATCAGCACATCAAAATCACTGATATTTTCTTTTACCAGTTGATTCAGTGCTTTCAGAAAAGTAAAAGGATCTTTCTGATGAACCAGTCTGCCTGAAAACAAAATCCTCAACCTTTCCATTCTTTTTGATATATCGGGAAAGAAAGCGTTTCGATCTATACCATTTTGAATGATGATATTTTTTTCAGCATATTTTTCTGAAAGAAAATGATCGATATTATTTTTCATTTCCGGGGTCTGCACAAAATTGAATGATGAATCTTTACAAATTTTCTTTATCCTGAAATATGTAAGAAGGTGATAAAAAAACATTTCTTTTTTAAATAGCCAGGGAATATCGTGACCATGTGAAATAATAGTATAGGGTATATCGAATTTCCTTTTAAGAAAGCATGCTACATCCCCACCGGGAATTGCAAAATTGGCAAAACAAACATCAAATTTTTCATTATTGCAAAAGGTTTTTAAAAATGTTTTGCTTTTTTTTATCCACGACAACATCTCGAAAACATCCGAACGGAATAATACTTTGCGTTTCGATTTTAACCTGATAATGCGGACTTTATTTATAGTTTCATCATCGGCCAATTCGCCGTAACATGCCGTAACAACAGTTACTCTATGCCCTTCCGCAGCAATGTTCTCCGAAATATTTTTTGTGATTTCTCCTGCTCCCCCGCCCAGTGGCGGATATTCATAATTTAAAACCAGCAGGTTCATGACAGCTTAACCTGATTAATTATTCGCATATTTTTTTTGTTTTTTAAAATGCGCTCATGAGGTCGCTTCGCTTAGTTATTCGCTTACTTTTTTTTATTTTAATGTGCTTATGAAATCGCTACGCTAAGTTCATAAATTTTGAGAAATTGAATAAATATCGACTAACGAACAAGGAATTATGAATGTAGAAATATTTTTTATTGTTTACTTCGATATTCGTTGTTCAATATTCATAATTCAGGTATTTAATAAATAATAATAAATAATAGAGATTAAAAATTGCCTTTTTCTTTAATGATGTATATAGGCCTGTCTTTGCTTTCGTTGTATATCTTCCCGATGTATTCGGCTACAATCCAGAAAAGAACAAAGAAAAATCCGATAAGAATATAATTAATTACAGCCAGCCATTCCAGCAGCTTGTAAAACTGGTCGTTTATTAAATAATTCAAAATAAGATAAATAAAAAACACCACACCGGTAAATATCACAAATATTCCAAGCATGAGCCCGAAACGCAGTGGCAGCAATGAAAAATTAAGCATGCCGTTCATGGCAAGCCGCGCCATTTTCAAAAAACCGTAGCCGGTTTTGCCATGTTTTCTTTTAGGCCTTTCATAGTCAATAACAAAAAAATCAAAGCCCAGCCAGGGAATCATTCCTCTTAAATATCTTGAACGCTCGCGCATCTTTCCGAGTTCTTCCAGAACCCGTTTATCAATCAGCCTGTAATCGCCTATGTTTCCCTGTATTTTATTTTCAGAAAACTTATAAAGAAGTTTGTAATATGTTTTTGCTGTGGTCCTTTTAAAAAAACCATCATTCCTTATTTTGCGGCGTGTGTAAACTATTTTAAAGCCTTCTTCCCACTTTTCAAGCATCTGTGTAATAATTTCAGGCGGGTCCTGAAAATCGCAATCCATGGTTATAACGGCATCGCCTTTTGCCATATCAAGGCCTGCAGTCAGTGCTGCCTGTTGTCCGAAATTCCTGGACAAAGCAATATATTTTATGCTTTTATCCTTTTCGGAAAGCTTTTTGATCAGGTAGAGCGATTCATCCGTACTGCCGTCATCGACAAAAATAATTTCAATATGATATTTGCCGGGTGAAGCATATTCTGCTATCTTCTCTGCAACCAGCGGAATATTCTTCGCTTCATTAAAAACAGGTAGTATAAAAGAAATGTTTTTCAAAATAGATCGAATGAGTTTATGAAACAAATATATATAATTTATTCACACTATTGCCAAATTCCGACATATTCGGTTTTTGAATACATGTTAATTATAAATATATTTGCATCACAATTCATGAAGACCTTCTCAAAAATAATACTCTGGATTTTTGGCTGGAAAATAAAAGGCACTCTTCCTCCAGATCTGAAAAAATGCGTTATCATTGCGGCTCCCCATACTTCCATGTGGGATTTTTTTTATGGTCGCCTGGGTTGCTACAGCAAAGGCATCTGTAAAATCAATTTCATGATTAAAAAAGAAATGTTCAGATTCCCTCTCGGTGGATTATTAAAATGGCTGGGAGCTATCCCTGTTGATCGCAGTAAAAACAGTAATACCGTTATCTGGATAAGCAAAATGTTCTATGAGCGCGAATCGTTCATGTTGCTTGTAACTCCGGAAGGTACCCGTAAATATGTTGAGAACTGGAAACGAGGATTCTACCATATAGCTCAAAATGCCAAAGTACCCATCGTCCTCGGTTATGTAAATTACAAAAAGAAAGAAGGCGGTTTTGGGCCCGTATTCTATCCTACAGGAAATTATGCAGAGGACCTGAAAAAAATTCAGGAATTCTACCTTGATAAAACAGCTAAGTTCCCTGAAAATTTTAACCTTTCAGGAAAATACAGGAATACAGCAAAATAAAACTGAAGCAAAGGAAGAGGCATCGTATTGTCATTGCTTAATAAGTTTTTCAACAAAGAATCCCGAATCCGTTTTGATTTTCATAAAATACACCCCGTAAGGAAAAGCGGAAACATCAACAACTGTTTTATTTTTATCAACAGCATATGTTTTCATCACCTTACCCTGTATATTTAAAATTTCAACTTCTGCTTTTTGCAGAATTTCAAGAAAAATAATATCTTCAGCTGGGTTTGGATAAATTTTAATATATTCTGAATTTGAAATCTCATTAACATTTACTAATACATCCTCTTCTACATAAACGGCTTCAGGAGATATATTAAGCGTAGCCACTCCGTTAGTTGCATTAAAATGCTGCCAGCTGAAATTGCCAAGAGTATCATCAGGAACGCTGTTTGTAACAGTCACTCCGGGAACATCAGTGCTGCTCAGACTAATATTAACCGTTTGATCTGTATTTGCCCACAACATATATACAGGTTTGCCGTCAACTGTAAATTTAATTGCAAAAATGCTTGAATCGTTGTGAGGATATATTGTATCAGCATCAGCAAAATAATCAATTTTCTCGATCATTTTTTTATAAGCCCAGAATACTTTCTTTTTCGCTCCTGTTGCAGGATCAAGGAGTGATTCCCATTGTATCGATTCCTGGTCGCTTAGTCCTGCCCTCATCGTTGTGAAAATAAGCTTTTCAACGCCCTTAATAAAAACGTAAGCAAAACTTTTTACGGTTCGTTTTGCATTTTCTTCCTGCGTGAGGCTGCTGTCCTGAATGTATTCATTCTGCATGCCCGCTTCTACAATCCATATGGGCTTTGTACCGATGCCGCAATCAGTGAAGTCGGTTGATGCCTGGTTTATTTCAAAGTACTGGGTGTAATCATGATAACTTATTTTATCAATGATATCCGGGCCGTTTCCGTCTGGTTCAGGTGCTGTGAGGTCGCAAACACTCGGAAACATTTCTGAAGGAGGCAGAAGCTGGGCTCCGTTAAATAAATTGCAATCAGAACATGTGTTTGTTATGATGCTTCTTGCCGTATCCATATAACTCAGATATTCTGCTTTTGTAAAACCGGACCATAATGGATAACCTGGAGATCCGGGGTTGTTTGCAAATGCATCATAGGTAACTTCGTTGCACAATTCCCAGTTTTTTATGGGATATTGCAGTCCGGGCATATCGCCGGTTCCGTCACCGTCGTATCGATCAACAATGGCATTTACAGCTGCTGCCACTTCGGCAGTCGAAGCAAACTGCCCGGTATTTTTCCTGGGATTAATAATCGCATAAACGATTAATCCGTGCTGTTGCGCCCTTGCCACAAGCGTGTCATATTGCTGCAAGAAAAAATTATCAACCATTGCTCCTTTCAGTACATCAATGGGCATCCGGATGTAATGCACCCCCAGGAAAACGAAATTGTCCCAGCCTTCGCTGGCATCTGCCCACTGCGTTACGCTTGCGCCAAAGCGAGAATCATAAATTGTCTGGGAATGATTTACTCTAATTAAAATTATCAGGCAAACGGAAGCCAGTATAAATTTTTTCATGTTTTATTTTTAAATTTTCAAAAAAAATATTCAGTCGAGAGAAAAATTAATGAACTTATTATGATGAAACAAAGATAATGATTTCACTTTTCAAATCCAAACCATACAATTCTGTTATTTTTTCAAAATGACAATAAAAAAAGGGATTCGTTTCCAAATCCCTTTCTTATTGCAGACTGTAAACTGCAGAGAGACGACTGAACTAATATCCAAAAATATCCTCGAGCTTCAGATATTCAATTTTCCCGTATTTTTCAAGCGTTTTAACATCAAGATCATCTTTCTTTCCAATTACCAGAATGGTGTATTTTTTATCCTTCAGGTATTTCTGCTGGAAAGCAAGAAGGTCGGCGAATTTCATGCCCGGTACTTTTTCAAAAACATCTTTTCTTATATCGGTGGTCAATCCCATGCGCTGAGCATTGATGTAATTGAAAAGCACATTTGTTTTTGTAACCCTTTCCGTGCGTATTTTTTTAACAATCGCATCTTTTGCAGCATCGAAGCTTTTTTCCGATTCGGGCATATTATTGATAACCTCGAACATTGCTTTCATTGCTTCGGGCAATTTGTCGTTCTGTGTGCCAATAAATGTATAGATATAATGGTTCCTGTCTAACCTGCCGGGAACAGTATATCCTGCATACGAACTGTATGCAAGCGCTTTCGATTCGCGTATTTCCTGGAACACCACCGAGTTCATGCCCGATCCGAAATATTCGTTGAACATCCTTACAGCAGGTATATTCAGTTTATCATATTTTTCTGATTTCGACAGCATGATAATCTCAACCTGCTTCATGTCATAATCAACCACGTACACTTTATTTTCTGTGGTGGGCAGTTGCTCAAACTTAGTTTCAGCAGGAGCAGTAAGCCATGAATCAGGTGTCTGATGATACTGGTTTAGATAATATGCAACAGAATCGGATGACATGGAACCATAATACAAAACTTTGTGCTGATACGAATTCAGTTTGTGAATGATATCGGTAAGCTCACCCGCTTTAATTGCTTTAAGTTCTGTTTCCGACAAGATATTTGTGTAAGGGTTTTTCGGGCCATATATGCCGTAATTGTACATGGCGCTCCACAGTATCACATCTTCCGAAAGCTTGTCGTCGGCTCTTTGTTTCACTATATCGCCTACCATATTATCCCATGTTTCCTGGTCGGGTTCTGCGCCTGCCAGCAATTTTTCAAAGAGCTGCAGTCCTTTTGAAAGATTTTCATCCAGCCCGCTGAGGCTTACATAAACCCTGTCTTCAGAACTGTACACATTGAATGAGCAACCGGCCTTATAAAGCTCCTGTTTTACTTCTGCAGGAGTCATCTCTTTGGTGCCGAGGTATTCCAGGAAATCAACAGCAATGCCCAGTTTTTTGTCATTGTTGGTTCCCATGTCGAAAATATAATACATGCTGAATGTTTTGTTGTCATTGTTCTTATTGAACAACAGCTGAACTTTATTCTTCAGTTCTGCCTTTTTTATTTCGTCGTAATTCAAAAATACAGGTTCAATTTCAGCAATTTTCATGGCAAGTATTTCTGTAAGAAAAGCAGATTGTGCCTCCCTGTTGATGGTGACGGGCGTGAGTCCAGGCTTGGTGACTTTTATCACATCATTTTGTTCGCCTGTTCTTTTGTATACCACAACATAATTATCAGAGCTGTAATATTTTTTTGCAAAATCGATCACATCCTGTTTTGTGATTTTGGAAAGCCTGTCCATTTCATTTACCACATCCTTCCATGGCGTATCATCGACAAATGCGGACACCATGGAAAAAGTGCGCGACATGTTGCTTTCCTGCTTTTTAATTTCCGTAAGTTTCAGGTCGTTCACAATGGCCGGAATAAGCCAGTCGGGAAATTCACCTTTTTTCACCAGCTCGATCTGCGAAAAAAGAAGATCTTTCACATCTTCAAGCTTCTGCCCTTCTTTGGGGTTTCCCCAGAAAATATGTATGCTGTAATCCTTCATGATATCGGCATAAGTTCCCGAAGCAAGCACTTTCTGCTCCTGGTTCAGGTTCAGGTCTATCAGCCCGGCTACGCTGTTTGACAGAACCATATCCACCATGGTAAGCAGGTCGGCATCTTCCGAGTTCGCGCCGCCAAAACGGAAAGCAAGCATCATCGATTCGGCATTGGGGCCTATGGCTTCCTTCACTACCGGGCTTGTTATAGTATCTTCAACAGGCACAATAAAAGGCTTTACATCTTTTTTTACAAGCTTGCCGAAAGTAGCATCAATAAGTTTTATTATTGCATCCGGGTCAAGATCTCCCGATAGGCAGACAGCCATATTATTGGGAACATATTTTTCATTGTAATAAGCACGGAGTGACTTGAGTGACGGATTTTTCAGATGTTCCACAGTTCCTATTGTGGTCTGTGTTCCGTAAGGATGCTTTTCGAATATTCCTGTTAAAAGCGAATCCCATGCCTTCCTATCATCATTATCAAGGCTTATATTTTTTTCTTCATACACCGTTTCCAGTTCGGTATGGAACAAACGGAACACAGGGCTGCGGAAACGTTCGAATTCAACTGCCAGCCAGGTTTCGATCTGGTTTGATGGAATATCGTTAATATAAACTGTTTGCTCAACGGATGTGAATGCGTTGGTGCCCTTGGCTCCAATTGCCCCCAATATTTTGTCGTACTCATTTGCAATAGCATAAGTTGCAGCTACACCCGAAATACTGTCAATAATATGATAGGTTTTCTTGCGGAGTACTGTATCTTTCTGTGATTTGTAAACTTCAAAAAGGCTGTCGATCTTGTCGAGCTGAGGTTTTTCCTTTGCATAATCGGCAGTGCCTAACTTATCAGTGCCTTTGAACATCATATGTTCAAGATAGTGTGAAAGGCCGGTATTATCGGAAGGATCATTCTTGCTGCCGGTCTTTACGGCTATGGCCGTTTGTACTCTTGGCGCATCTTTGTAAACTGTAATATAAACTTTCAGCCCGTTATCGAGCGTATAGATACGCGCATTCAGCGCATCGCCCGGAACCGATTCATAGGTATAGGTTTTCTGACTTCTGGCAGGTAGAATGAAAATAAGCATCAGCATAATAAATACCGGTATAAAAAAATGTTTTGTTTTCATGACTTTGTGTTTGGTGCGCTAAAAGTAAATAATTTATACATCCTTAAAACAAAAGGTAAGAAAAAATAATTTACGATTCACGAATAACGATTGACAATTTATGATTTTATTACTACTGAAATTTACATTCATTAATCAGCAATCATTAATGAAAAGAAAAAATCTTTACCGTTTGTTGTTCTGTATCTGTTTTTTTTAATAGTGCATGTTATACTACAAACGGGATAAAACCGTACATTTTAAAAAGTTTTAATCATGAAGAGATTCCTCACTTCGCTGCGCTCCGTTCGGAATGACAGTAAGCTGTGTGATTATGAGCGGGCGTGTGGGCTGGGCGG
>JAZDMF010000287.1:0-7998 GCA_043801235.1 Bacteroidota bacterium
GGCTGGGCGGATGGAAAGGTTATACGAAGCAAAGACCACCCGGTCCTATAACAATGAAAAGGGGTTTGGATAAGTTTGATCTAATTTATCAAGGGTGGTTATTGGCAAAACAAATTGAAAAAGATGTGTCCACACGGTAGCCACTGGCAGGCAGGCGGCAAGGCAGGCAATTTCCAATTTAATTACTTTATCATTTATTATTGGATGTTGGATATTCGAAAATTTTTTTAAACTATTTTACAATTTGACATGACATTAGTAAAAAATAATGCCTTTTTCTTTCTATCTTTCATTTGGAATTTTTCTGTTATTATTTTTTAAAGGATGTATTATTTCCAAATCTACCATTATCTTTGATGATACTATTCCTTTACCAAAACGCTGAAGCATGAAAAAGATTTTTGTATTTTTCCATACTGCAATTTTGATGTTAATGATAAATTCTTCTTATGCTCAGGTAAGATCATTAGGTCACCCTACGCATATATTTTTTGAATACGGCCCTCTCGTAAAAGTTCCTGACGCTTCTGTTTCAAAAAACGGATCTCATTTTTCTGCAGGAATCAAAAGACATACATGGATAGAAGACCGTCCTATTCAAATTGAAGTTGACCTGAATTACAGGAGCATTTCATTTTATGACAGCATTGATGTCCAAAAAAAAGTTGGAATGGGTGAAATGTATATTGGTCCCCGCTTATTGATTTCAAAAACATCTCCTCTGTATCCAACTGTATCAGTGCTGGGCGGGGGATACTTAAATTTCGGGCCTGTGGGAGGCCTGAGTGCACTTGTATCATTTGGCATATATTATAATTTTACTGAACCCAAAACACCCAGAAACGGCTGTTCAATTGAAATTACTTACCATACAGCCAGAATCAAATTTGACGGTTTCACCATACCACCTGCTTTTGCTTTAAGAATAGGGTTTTTCTTTTAACAAAAACGGGGAATTAAAATCCCCCGTTCTCATTCAATCCTAAACAATTTTATTTCTCCACCATCAGTTTTTTAACTACAACTTCGCTGCCATTGTTCAGTTCCATAATATACAGGCCTTTGATAAATCCTGTAAGATCAATTGTGTATGTGTTCAGTCCCTTTGTTGCAGTATAAACATTTTCACTTTTCATACTGCCTGTGATATCGTATAATTTTAAAGTAACACTGCAATCCTTGTCTATGTTATATGCAAGGGTTGCCTGATCTTTTGCGGGATTCGGATATAGCGAAATATCGGCAGGAGTATTGGGTTCTTCGATAACTTCGCCATCGGTTTTATATGCCGTCGCACTTATATTTGCAATAAGTGAATAGCAGCTTGTAGCCGAATATACTCCGCCATAACCATATACCTTTATATAATAGGTTCCAACAGGAGCATTATTATATTTTATTGCTTCTGCAGTAGTACCGCCATTCTGTGAAGTAGCAAGCAGTGTTCCTGATGAATTGTACAACTTTAAATCATAATCTTTGGGTAAGCCGGATAATGTTACCTTAATATTCTTCATTGCAGAAGTGTTGCTGAACTTGAAGAAATCAACATCGGTAGATGTGGAAATCAATGCGGAAATTGTGGTATTGACTGCAATAAGTTTTGCTGCAGAAATTGAATTATTCGATTCATAGTTATCAGTACATCCTCCGCCTGAACTTGTAGTAGTGAATGTATAAGATGACGAGAAACTGCTGCTGCCTGAACTGCATACTGTCTGAACCTGGTATTCATAGCTTGTTGATGCAGTCAGCCCGCTGACGGCTTTTGAATTTGTTGTAGATGTCGTGGATGACCAGGTAGTAGTTCCCGTTTTTCTGTACTGAATATTATACGAAGTTGCTGCTGAAACGGCAGTCCAGCTTAATGTTGCAGTAGTGCTTGCAATGCTTGTAGCTGTTAATCCTGAAGGCACATCGCATGTTCCCGGTGTGGGAGGTGTGCAGCCATTGCTTGTGGTCAGTGAATATAAAGGTCCGCTTGAAGAGAAGCAGGCTACTATTCTTGCCTTCTGATTCGGAGTAAAATTTGCATAATCCAGGTCATCGCTGTAATCCATAAAATTCATATACTGGATTCCAGGCGAGGTTGTGGAGCAAGCATCTGTCAATACACCAGTATGATGCCCGTATGTGGCATTGGCCTGATTGGGAACATCGCTGCAATAATCGGTTCCTGTGCATGCGCCGCCATCATCACCCCAGATATGATAGAGGTTAAAACAATGTCCGATTTCATGAGTAGTGGTTCCACCCAGATTATATGGTGATACTGCTCCAGTAACACCAAAGTACTGATAATTAATTACCACACCGAAAGTGGCATTTACTCCTGAAGTAGGAAATTGTGCATACCCGCATAGTCCACCGCCAAGGTTGCATACCCATATGTTCATATACTTGGTGGGATCCCATGCACTAAGCCCGCCGTTGCTGTAATATTTAACTGCATTGTTGGTTGAGAAGGAAGTAACAGTGGTTTGTCTTCTTTCAATACCGCTAGTTGCTGCACCACCAGGAGTACGCTGGGCCAGGCAAAACTGCAGTTCGGTATTAACGCGCAATGAAGTAGAAAAAGAACCCATGGAATGTGTGTTCAATCCTGCATAATCTCTGTTAAGAACATTTATCTGTTCCAGTACTCTTGCATCTGTTACGTTCTGTGAAGTGGAACTGTAAACAACATGAACAACGACTGGAACGGTAATCACTGCCTTGCTTGTGGCTATATAATCTTTATTATCTGCAATCCATTGTTCCATCTGATCATCCCACATCTGCATCTGGGCTTCGAGTGAAGGATCATCGGTCTTCATCTGCTCCAGGTATTCCATGGTTCCGCACTTTCTCTGAGAATCTTGTGCCGAAACAATAAAAGTTCCAAGAAACATTGCAAAAGCGATGAGGATAAGTTTTTTCATATGCTTTGTTGTTTGGGGTTTGCGTGTTTAAATGTACCAAACAATCAGAATAAAGTCAAGCCTTATGGAAGAAATTAACCGTGCCACAAAAAGGAAGAATGAAGAAAAAACAAATCAGGATGATAAATCATCACATGAAACAGGATATATTCAGTATTAATTTTTATACGTATACCACGAAAAAAAAACAGGATACATCCCCTAAACGATTTAGTAAAAACTCTTAGAATGGACTTAAGTGATTACCACAGTATTTTTTGAAATTTATAAAATAAGGAAAGATGTTTTATTAATAGAAAAATAATGAATCATTCCGTGTCTTTCATTGAAAGCGATATTCTTTTACGTTCAATATCAATTTCAAGAACTTTTACTTTCACTTTCTGGTTGAGTGAAACAATATCACCGGGGTTGCTTACAAACTGGTTCGCGAGTTGACTTATATGCACCAACCCGTCCTGGTGAACTCCTATATCGACAAAAGCGCCGAAAGCCGTAATGTTGGTGATAATGCCGGGCAATGTCATTCCCTCCTTTAAGTCTTTTACAGAATGAACATTTTTATCAAATTCAAAAAAATCAAACTTTTTTCTTGGATCACGACCGGGTTTGGCAAGCTCGTTCATGATATCGGTTAAGGTGGGAATACCTACTGATTCGGTTACAAAATCCTGCATATTTATTTTTTTACGCACATCTTCCTTTTCCACAAGATCAATAATTTCGCACTTCATTTTTTTTGCCATTGCATTCACTACATGATAGCTTTCCGGGTGAACCGCGCTCTGATCGAGAATATTTTCCGAATCATGAATCCGTAAAAACCCTGCTGCCTGTTCAAAAGCTTTTTCGCCAAACCTATTCACTTTTTTGAATTCATTTCTTGAACCAAATGCGCCGTTTTTATTTCTGTATTCAATAATATTCATTGCCAGAACAGGCCCCAGCCCAGAGATATAGGTAAGTAATTGTTTGCTCGCAGTATTTATTTCAACACCCACAGCATTCACACAACTTTCAACAACATCATTAAGGCTGTTCTGCAGATCACACTGGTTAACATCATGCTGGTACTGGCCCACACCTATTGATTTCGGATCAATCTTTACAAGTTCAGCCAGAGGGTCCATCAATCTTCTGCCAATAGATACTGCTCCCCTGACCGTGACATCGAATTCAGGAAATTCTTCCCGCGCTATTGCCGATGCTGAATAAACTGAGGCACCGCTTTCGTTTACAACAAGGGCTAAAAGCTGTTTATCAAACCTGATACTTTTAATGAATCTTTCCGTTTCCCTGCCGGCGGTTCCGTTACCAATTGCGATAGCTTCAATTTTGTATGCATTAACGAGGCTTTGAATTTTGTTTACAGCCTGTTTCACCTGGTTTTCCGGAGGATGGGGGAAAATTGTTTCGTTATGTAACAGTTTTCCGTGCTTGTCGAGACACACAATTTTACATCCCGTCCTGAAACCGGGATCAATGGCCAGTACATTCATCTGGCCAAGCGGAGGCGTCATAAGCAATTGTTTCAGGTTTTCTGCAAAAACCTTAATTGCTTCCTTATCTGCTTTCTCTTTAGACGAATGACGGATTTCTGTTTCAAGTGAAGGGCATAATAAACGCTTGTAGCTGTCGCGAATTGCAAGTTTTACCTGTCCTGATGCATAGTTTTTCGCTTTCAGAAAAATGGAGTCAATTATTTCATGAGCCTTCTGCTCGTCAGGTGCAATAGTTATTTTCAGAAAGCCTTCAGCCTCTCCCCTGTACATAGCGAGAACACGATGTGAAGGTGATTTTAACAAACGTTCACTGCATTCAAAATAATTTTTATAGTTGCTTCCGTCATTTTCCTTGCCCTTCATTACGCGTGAAGTAATTAATGCTTCTTTTTCGAATAAATAACGTAATTTTCTTCGGGTGTACTGATGCTCATTTATCCATTCGGCAATAATGTCGCGGGCGCCTGCAACAGCTTCCTCTTCCGAATTCACTCCTTTTTCATTATTGATAAACTCTGAAGCTTTGATAACAATATCTTCATCTTTCTGCAACAGAATTACTTTAGCTAATGGCTCTAATCCTTTTGCAGCAGCAATAGTAGCACGTGTTTTGCGTTTAGGTCTGTACGGCAGATAAATATCTTCCAGTTCCGCTAATGATGAAGCTTCATGCAATTGCTTTTCTAGTTCATCAGATAATTTTTCCTGCTCCCTGATGGAATTAATGATTGATTCCCGACGCTTTTCCATTTCAATAATTTGATTGTGCCTGTCGCGGATAGCAGCAATCTGAACCTCATCAAGGCAACCGGTAATCTCTTTTCTGTATCGGGCAATGAATGGAATGGTGGCACCACTGTTCAATAATGCCAATGTATTCGAAACCTGTTTCTCGGTAATGTTTAATTCTTTTGCTATAATGCCAAAATAATTATCTGTCATAATGGATGAAATTATTTTAGGAAAAATGAATACTGTGTTGAAACCATATGTGGCAAATTTAAAATTTTCTACAGAGAAATAATAATAAAACTTCGATGGACGGACAACCCGTTTTGGATAAATGAATTGAAAAGAAGGAGAGAGTTTTTCCCGAAAAAAAACGTTCAGAAAAAAGATTAACCGATAATTTCAGGGTGCGAAATAATGATTGAAGTGGCATTGCCTCCAAAGCCTGTGGCATTGATCATTATTTTCCTGATGTTGCGTTTCCTGTTTTTTATTTCGGTTAAATAAGGGAATGCTGGCGAGAAATTATTCTGTAGACAAATCAGTGCCAGTCCTACGCTCAACGCTGGTGATGCAGAATATGAATGCCCTATTTTCCATTTATTGGAAAACAAATTTGGTATTTCGTTTCGGAACACTGATTTGACAGCATTAAGTTCAGCTTCATCACCTTTGGCAGTACCGGGACAATGCAGCATAATAAGGTCAATGTTATTATCAGTAAGCATGTAATCCATCGCCATTTTCATGGAGGCAGCAATCAGCGAACCATCATCGCCGATTCCGGTAAGTGAAGGTGGTTTTTCAAACGAAAACCCAACCGATTCAACGATTGCAAGAGGTTTACGCGCTTTCAGTTCCATGATATTCATTTTCTCAAGGGTAAAAGCGCAGGCACCTTCACCTAAAACAAATGAATTAAGTCCTTTTCTCTCGATGGATAGAGGGGCGCAGGGATATTTATCATTTAACAGCTTTGAATAAATACCCATGGCTTCAACCTGTGCAATAGTAAAGCGGGTAAGCGGAGCTTCTGTTCCTCCCACAATAAACCTGCCGGCCATCCCTGCACGTATCCAGGCTATAGCATTGCAAATTGCCTGTATGCCTGTGCTGCATGTTACGGAAGTATTGATAATCGGACCTGATATATTTAAATAAGCTGCCACCTGGTTCGAAACATATCCCAATGTTGTTAAAGGGGAAGTAAAAACAGCCGTTCTTTTTTCACGGTCTCTAAGAAATTCTTCGTGTAGTTGCTCGTACAAAGCTGTTGATCCGCGTGATGAACCAAAATTTACACCGGTGATTTTTCCCGGCGAAGCCGCCCATCCCGCCTGTTCAAAAGCCATCTTTGCAGTTTTCATTGCCATGAGAACAGTTTTGTCTACCTTCTTACATTTTGGGTTTTCAAAAATGAGATTGATCAGTTGCTCATCAGCCTGTTTGGGAAGTGGAGCTACCGGATATAATTTGTTATTAAATGGTTTGTTAACAATGCAAGTATTTTCATTCAGATAATTCGAATAAATCGATTCTCTGTCGAAGCCCAATGGTGATATGGATCCACATCCCGTAATTACTATTAGTTCATTCTTCCCGTTGTGTGCTGACATTAAAATAAAATTTGGCGGATAAAGATATATTAATTTCAGTCATTATGCAAATTGTTTTTTTATAAATGTGTATAATTAAACCGATATAGCGGTAATTAATCAAGACAGACATAAGTTATTATTCCCTTTAAATAGCTTTTCATTCTTTTAAAAAACAAAAAAAGCCTGAAGAAAACTTCAGGCTGACTTAGGGCAGCAGCAAAGCTGCTGTATATGGAGGAGTTATTAACTTCCTGTAATAAATTCGCATAATTCATCAATACTGCTGTCGAAAGTAAACGCTTCGTTCACTTTGAAGAAATTTTCCTTGTCTATTACCTTAGAATAGGCCAGCTTTGCTATTTCCAGTTTGCTCGATTCGAAGGTAAAACACTTCAGGAGCAGAAGAACCTGGGAAGAAGTGAGGAAATTTAAATTGATAGCCTGGCTTGCGATTTTAATTTTTGAGCTTTCAAATGTTGCGTTGTTAATCACACTTATCAGGCTCATGAAACTTATCTGCAACATGTAAGGAGTATAATCAAAATATCCGCTGCTGTATCCGTCATCGTAATAACTGCTGCTACCGCTCCATGTTCCATTTTCATATCCGTTATAGTAATATGATTCATCATAGGGAGTATCATCCGGACCGAGCAATTGAGTTTGCGAAATCACCACATAACTTCCATACATATTTATCATTGCGTACATTTTTTTATTTGCAGGGATATTAATGTATCCCGAAAACAAAGTAACAGGAGTATTATAATATCCATAAGGCTGCATTCTGATCACAGAAATAAAATGGCTGCCAGGTGTTACACTTTCAAAGTTATAGTTTGATGTATAATAATTGTATGTGGTATTATCAAAAACAACGCAGAAAACCGAGTTGTCATACAATTTAAGGTTGATTTCCGATAAGCCCCTGAAGGCTGATGCTGAAAGGATGTTGAGGCTTAGTGCAAGGGTAAAAAATATTTTTTTCATTTCTGTTCCTCCTTGTTTTTAGAGTTTCCGTTTTGCCTGAACCAATTAATATGCCAAATTCTTATTTCAGGGAATTTCTATTATATGAAATATGGGAGGATACAGGTATGTGACATTCTTTTTTTGGCAGAGAATTTGATTGAATAACCGCACATTTGCTACAATAATCTTTTTTATTTAATTTTGCTATACATAAAAACATCAAAGTCATGAAAACAAAATTCTCATCATTATTATTCACATTTTTTATTATTCTTT
>JAZDMF010000293.1:0-24424 GCA_043801235.1 Bacteroidota bacterium
GCTTGTGGGTTCGGGTTCTGTTTTCCAGTCAATGAATTCTTCTGTAACTATGAACCTGTCAGTAATTTTCAAATTGAAAGGAGTAAATTTCACTTTGAGCGGGGCATGTGCCAGCGGATCGCATTCCATAGGCATGGGATATTTGCTGATCAAACATGGATACCAGGATTGTATTGTTTGCGGAGGGGCCCAGGAAGTGAATTTATTCTGCGTAGGAAGTTTTGATGCACTGGGTGCATTCTCAAAGCGTGAATCAGAACCCACAAAAGCTTCACGTCCTTTTGACAAAAACAGGGACGGGCTTGTTCCCAGTGGTGGTGCAGCTACAGTGATCATTGAAAGTTACGAATCTGCCATTAAAAGAGGCGCCCCGATTTTAGCTGAAATTTTCGGTTATGGATTTTCATCCGATGGTAAACATATTTCTGTTCCCGACGTTGACGGTCCGATGCGCGCAATCAAAATGTCGCTTGACCAGGCAGGACTTGCTCCCGAAAAAATTGATTACATCAATGCACATGCAACATCCACACCTTTGGGCGATGCAAACGAAGCAAAGGCCATTGATATAATATTCGGGGACGCCAAACCTTTTGTAAGTTCAACCAAGTCAATGACAGGACATGAAATGTGGATGGCCGGCTCCAGCGAAGTTATATACTCACTGCTGATGATGCAGAACTCGTTCATTGCACCGAACATTAATTTTGAAGAACCTGATGAATTCTCAGCAAAGATCAATATAGCCAGCAAGAAAGTTGACAAAGAATTTGATATGTTCCTTTCAAACTCCTTTGGTTTCGGAGGAACAAATTCATCCCTGATCATCGGGAAATTTTATGCTGAGCGGAAATAGAATATGCTTATACTTTTCACAAATTTGTTTATTCGGACAAGAATGATTTACAGGTTTTCAACCTTGCCCTGTCGAAGTATAAAATAAATTTTGTAATATTGCCGCGATTTAAAACTAAGGACTTGATATGCAAAAAGAAGAAATAGCGAAAATAATTAATGCCTTTCTTGTAGAAGAGTTTGAAATTAATGAAAGCAAAATAAAACCCGATGCATTGCTAAAAGATGACCTCGGTCTTGAAAGCCTTGACTTTGTTGACATAGCCGTTATCATTGAAAAGGAATTCGGTCTGAAAGTGAAAGGCGAAGATATGGTGAATGTAAGAACACTTGATGACCTGTACAATTATATTTACAATTACACCAATATTAACAAATAATTCATCGTGCCTTCATGGAGCGGTAAAACAAGGGGCGGAAAAACAGGTTACAGAATATTCGCCCTATCCATCAAACATCTCGGCCTACCTTTTGCTTATTTCATTTTAAAACTTGTTGTCGTTTATTTTTTCGTTTTCTCTCCGAAATCAGTAAGAACAAGCTTTCATTATTTTCACAATATTTTTAAGTACGGTACATTTAAGTCTATACTAAAAATCTTTAATAATTATTACATTTTCGGACAAACCTTAATTGACCGCCTGGCTCTTATGGCCGGTTACAAAACAAAACTCACCTTTGATTTTGACGGAGAAGATCATCTTAGAAAAATGGCTGATAATAAAACCGGGGGACTCCTGATCAGCGCACATATCGGGAATTTTGAAATAGCCGGGCATTTATTGAAACGCCTGAATGTAAAGGTCAATCTCCTGATGCTTAATGCAGAACATCAGCGGATCAAAGAATTCCAGGAAAATGTTTTTAAAGATATTGGCGTAAATATTATTACTATACAAAACGATTATTCGCATATATTTGAAATTAAAAAAGCCTGCGAGAACAAGGAAATTGTATGCATGCTGGGGGATCGTTTCATGGAAGGATCAAAGACTCTTGCTGCAAAATTCTTAAACGATGATGCCATGTTCCCTACAGGACCTTTTTATATGGCAATGAAATACAATGTTCCGGTTTCTTTTGTTTTCGGCATGAAAGAAAAAAAAATATCATTACCACTTTTATGCTGGCAAGCCAAAAAATTATTTTCAGCCTCAGCTGAATTTAAAAAAAAGGGATCAGTCCATCTCAGCTATTATTCAAGATTACATATCCGAGTTTGAGAAAGTTTTACGCAAGCATCCTGAACAATGGTTTAATTATTATGATTTCTGGAAAGAAGGGAAATAAAAATTCAGAAGTTAGAAGTTAGAAATCAGAATTAAAATTGAAATTCATTGAAACTAAAATGATATTAAGATATTCGTTGATATTAAAAAATAACTGATAGAAATCATAAATGATTAATGTTTAATTTTAAATGACTTTACGAATAGAAAATAACTGCGAACCGTAATGACTATGTATGACAGCGAAGCTGAATAACTATGTATGACAATTAACGATCGACAATTTTGGATTTCAGTTTTTTTCCAGTCGCGTAGGGACTATATGTTGGTAACATAAAAAAATAAAAACGTTCGGAGTGCCGTTAGGCACGATATATTTATGAAAAAACTTTTGCTCGTTTCGGCTAACCAGATGAAAGTGCCCTATCCTGTTTATCCGCTGGGAATATCTTATCTTACTACATTTCTGCGGAACAGGCTGACTGATTTTGAAATCAGGGTTTTTGATTTCATGGATAAGGATTATGAAGCATATATTAAGTTGTTAAACGAATTTAGACCTGATTATACCGGCGTTTCTCTCAGGAATATTGATGATGTAAATATATACATACAGGAAAGTTTTATTAATCATTATAAAACAATCATTGAAAAAACAAGGGAAAATACTTCAGGCAAGATAATAATCGGTGGCGCTGGTTTTTCAATATTTCCGGAACTGCTTTTTAAAACACTGAATCCCGATTTTGGCATATACGGCGAAGGGGAAGAACGTATGCTTGAATTGATTACCGCTCTTGAAAATAATTCTGATTATTCACAAATTAAAAGCCTTGTTTTTAAAAAGGATGACAAAATTATTTTCAACAAAAAGCAGCAATCATTACAAAAACTTGACCTGCACTTTGAAAGCGGACTCCTTGATTATTACTGGCTGCACAGCGGCATGCTCAACATTCAGACAAAACGCGGCTGCCCATACAACTGCATTTATTGCACTTATCCTGTTATTGAAGGCCGTAACGTCAGGACACTGGATATTGACAGCATTGTTGATACGCTTCATGATTTATCCGTCAACAAAAAAATTGACTATATATTTTTTACCGATTCCATTTTCAATGTCGATAATAATTTCAACCATGAACTTTGCGAAAAACTGATAAGGAAAAACATTAATATCAAGTGGGGCGCTTATTTCAACTTCTGCAACCTGGATGAAAAGATACTGGAACTGTTTAAGATAGCAGGACTCAGGCATATTGAATTCGGAACGGAATCCTTATCAGATGCCATGCTGAAAAATTACAGGAAACCTTTTACAGTTAATGACATAATTGATATTTCAAAGATCTGCGTAAAACTTGAAATTGATTTCGCGCATTTTCTGATTCTTGGAGGTTATGGAGAAATTGAGGACACACTGGATGAAACCTTTGAAAATTCAAAGAAAATAGAGCGGACAGTATTTTTTCCATTTATCGGAATGCGCATCTATCCGGGCACAGAGCTTTACGATATTGCATTGAGGGAAAATAAAATCAGTAAAACGGATGATTTGCTTGTGCCTAAATATTATATTTCCGATAAAATCAATATTGACACACTGAAAGAAAAGGCTGCAAAAACAGGCAGGCCATGGGTCTTCCCTGATTACGATTTTTCTGTGATCATGAATAAAATGCGAATGAAAAATAAGAAAGGCCCTCTATGGGAATACCAGATACGATGAAACCTGAATATTTTGACATAATTGATTTAATTCCGCAAAGGCCTCCGATGGTCATGGTGGGCAGTCATGAATTTAGTAACGAAAAAAAAACCATTTCGACTTTTAATATAAAAGAAGATAATATTTTCTGCAACGATGGTTTTTTCACAGAACCCGGACTGATTGAAAATATTGCACAGACATGTGCTATTCGCATAGGTTATTTTAATAAAATAAACGAGAAAGAAATCCTGATAGGATTTATCGGAGCGATAAAAGAATTAAAGATTTATTTCCTCCCGGCGGTACTAACTGAAATAATCACTGAAATCTTCATCGAAACCGAAATTCTTGGATTCACACTTATTCGTGGAAAAGTTATATCAAACGAAAATATCTGTGCTGAATGCGAGATGAGAATTCTTATTAAGCAGGAAATGTAACTGAATTAACCAGCGAACAACTCTTACAGAAAATTGAAGAGAGCAAATAGCAAATGTCAAATACAAACATGCATTCTTCTATCTAATATTTTCTATTTGCTATAATATTTTAAAATCCCCCCTGAAACTGCAGAACTTAAGCTTTTCATAGTAGACCTCAGAGTTTACATGAGCAATGTCTGAATCATATTTTATTGTCAAATCAATATTTAAGAATAAATTAAAATCGGGATTTATAGGATTATGCAACTTAATATTGTTGCCTAGAATGAGCATAAACTTTTTTCCAGCTACTTCCATAAGAATTTCCTTGATCATTTCCACAGTACAAACACCAGGTACGACAGGAATTTCGGGAAAATGCCCTTTGAATATTTCGTGTTCCCCGTTCAGTTCGACCTTTGCCTGAACAGAACATTTGTCAGTTGAAATTTCAAGGCTGTCTATTTTATAGAAATCATTTAGTAACATAAATTTTTAAGTAAAATATTAATTTCTCAAAAATACGTTTATCTTGTTAAAAAGTGAAAATCCAACATTTGCTATCTTACATCTGATATAAACTATTTATAGGGCTCAACATTCAAAAGTTCATCAAGCCTGACAACCTTATACCCGCTTTGAACTGCATATTCCAGGAGTTCTCTTAATGGTTGAACAATTTTGACATTAGTGTCATGCAGCAGAATGATATCGCCCGGTTTAACCTTACTCCTTATACGGGCTGAAATTTTATCACTGCTTTCAATAACTGTATCCTTTGATTTCACAGACCATCCGACGGGGATGTAATTTATTTTTATTACCACTTTTTTAATGTTGGGATTTGTTACTCCAGAAGGCGGGCGAAACAGATTTACTTTTCTTCCTGTACATTTTTCAATTGCTGCATCTGTTTCCTGTAACTCGTTATGAATTCTTTTTGCGGAATAATTCGAAAACCAGAAGTTATGAAAATAGCTGTGGTTACCTATCAGATGCCCTTCTTCATTAATTCTTTTCAGAATATGTTCATTATTTTCAATCCGGCTGCCAACAGTAAAAAAAGCTGCATGAACATTATATTCTTTTAAAACATCAAGGATTAAAGGCGTAACCTGTGTGGGACCATCATCAAAAGTGATTGCTATTATTTTTTCATCCGTCTTTGCAGAGCAAACCATTTTAAAATAAAATCCTGAATTCACAAAAGCCGAACCGTAAAAAATAATTCCGCCGCAAACAAGAAATAAAACCAGGTATGGAACATATCCGATATCCACGAATAAATTCAATATTATCAATGATGCGAGAATAATATAAGCGGAAATACTTGCCGTTCTGTGGTTAAACATGCTGAAGCAATAAAAAAGAATGTTGGATATTCCTGTAATGATTGTATATCAGAATATTTTTAAACTGTTTTGCAACCGGTGCACTTTTAATTTTAACCATTTCGGGCACATGCTGTTTTTTTATAATGGTTGCAGCCAGCCACATTGCAAAAGACGAAGCCGTGTGATATTCGCCGCATAAATGCTTAAAATATCCGCAGGCATTATTATGAAAGCTTGTATTTACAAGCTCATGATAAACCGTATCAAAGTCCTTATCACCGCTAAATCCGAACAAAGCAAGGTCAATATCGCTTATTCCGATATTACAGTCTGCCAGAAATTCATGAATAATATGTTTAATGTTTTCGATATCCTGCGGTTTATTAATAGTTTTAACAGAAACAATTTTCGCATATGTATTTTTATCCGTCTTATCAGATATAAGAAAAAATGCCGCTCCTTCTCCCGCAATACTGCCTTTTGTCTGGCTTTCCAATAAATTCATGCGATTAACATTTTCCCTTTTCCAGTGTCCCAGCCGCTTCATGATCTGGAACGAATAATTGGTGATTTCATCAACACCCCCAAGCAAAACATTTTCAAAAGCTTTTTCTTTCAACAACAACAGGCTGTCAACAAGTGCACTTTCAAAAGTCAGTCCGCGTTGAGAATAAGTAATATTATAATTATGACACTTTAAAAGCAAGGCAATCTGTGAACCAATTGTATTATGAGTTGACTGGATGAAAGGCGTAGGATTCAAAAGTTTTTCATCGTTGCGAAAAATATTATCAATGAATTTTTCCGTGTCTTCAATGCATCCAAGTCCCGTGCCTGTAACTATTGCATCAGGTAATTCAACACCTGAATCTTCAAGGCATGATTTGGCTGAATACAATCCTATTTTCACTACACGGCTCATCCTTCTTGCAGTCATAGGATCGATATATTTTTTATAAAGCGGTTCTATACACTTAAGGTACGTGTTATTATTAACAACAGTTGCTTCGTCAGGAATATCAATATCATCATTGGTTTTCACCGGCGATACACAGGCTGCTCCATTTATATAAACATCCGTTTTCAGCATTTTGAAAATATAAGTGTCGTATTGTTCCCGCCAAATCCGAATGAATTCGATAAAACATTTTTCACTTCAACATCCCTTATCAATTCATCAACAGGTGTAATTATCAATTCATTTATTGGATTTAAAAAATTGAGATTCGGATAAATAAGATTATGCTTTATTGCCAGAACACTCAATACGGCCTCAATTCCACCTGCAGCTCCGAGAGCATGACCGGTGAATGACTTAGTGGAACTGAAATAAGGAACTCTTGACTCAAAAACATTTTCCATCGCCTTGCCTTCTGACAAATCATTGTTGGGCGTTCCTGTACCGTGAGCATTTATATAAGTGATATCGGACGGTTTAAAATTTGCAACTCGCAATGCAGTCTTCATGGCAATACAGGCGCCAATGCCATCAGGCGATGAGGCAGTCTGGTGAAATGCATCACAGGCGTTTCCATAACCTTTTACTTCACAAAGAATTTCTTTTTTATTTTTTTCAACATAACTTTCTGATTCCAGAACAAGAAAACCAGCGCCTTCTCCAAGATTCAGACCGCTCCTGGTTTCATCAAACGGCCGGCAGGGCTTCCGGTCAAGGATCATCAGGGTATTGAATCCATTCAAGGTAAAAGCTGTAAGGGAATCAACACCGCCCACAATCACCCTGTCAAGTAAATTATTTTTAATGAGCCTGGCCCCCAGCATTACTGCGTTTGCTGCCGAAGAACAGGCAGTGCTTATTGTTGTAATAAAACCGGAAATGTTAAAATGTCCTGCTATTTTATCGGTGCTGTCACCGCAATCATGCCCGATGATGTTCCTGAGTCGCCCTTTCTTATTATTCATTAAAAATTCTTTCAGAAAAATTTCGCTGCGGTCCATCCCTCCCACCGATGTACCAGAAATTAAGCCTGACCTGACATCATTCATGTTTTCAATCCGCGCAGAAATAATGGCTTCTTTAGCAGCAATCACGCCCAGCATAGCAGTTCTCGTATAGACTTGGGAAGATTTCAATTCCATCATATCCATCAATTCGGCATTAGATGCCTTTACTTCAGCAACAGGAATTTCGTTTTTTAAAATAGTATTTAAATATGAGGAATACCCAAGTCCGGATTTTTTCAGGTAAACTGAATCCAGCACTTCCTGAACATCATTGCCGATGGCTGAAATTATCCCTATACCCGTTACAAAAACGCGTTCCGACACAATAACAATATTTTCTAATTAATATTAAACTAAAAATTCAATAATATCCAATAATGAACACCAAAATTCCTATTTCCAGGTATTAAACATCAAACGGGATAAATCAGTACATTTTGTAATCAGTTATCGGTGAAAGGTAATCGGTCGTATTCTAACTGATTACCGATTACCAATTTTACTGATTACCTTTGTAAAAAGAATAAATTTAACCCGTGCAAAGTATGACTTCATCATTCAACATTGGGTGTTGGATATTGAATATTTAATATTTTAACTTTTCCAATTACCGAAACGCTATATTATCCTTTGTTATTTTTCCTGATATATTCCGCCATTGACTTAACTGAATAAAGTATTAACCGGCCTTCTTCTGTTGTATTAATTTTCAAACTGTATTTTTTTTCAATCAGTACTGTAAGTTCCAATGCATCGATTGAATCCAGACCCAGGCCTTCCATAAAAAGTGGTGCTTCGGTATCAATATCCTCAATGTTCACCTCTGCAAGATTCAAAACATCAATTATTTCTTTTTTCAATTGCAAAATCAAATCATCCATAATCGCTGTATTCTTAATTTTTATTTTAAATATATTTCAGAAATATTCCGGGAGTCAAATGTAACATTTTCATCTGTCATGCTGTGGTTTTTCTCGACAAAAAAAAGTAAAGCCTCATATTTGTCATCCATTAACTCAACCCATCCGGTGATACATTGCTGAACTTTCTCCAATACAAATAACTGCTGTACATAATTAAAAATAAATTCCGGATCAAATCTTTCACTGATAAAAAAAGCACTTTCACCTGTTATCTTATGCCGGATGCAAATTTCGCCTATCATAATATTTGGCAGTGTGTAAACAAATACCGACGGACTCGGGAAATAGTCAGCAATGTCCCTGATGGAATCAAAATAAGTGAAGTCTGTATCAAGAGATGAAGACGAATTTGCAATTACAATACCCGTTTTTTCATGAATCAATGATTTGCCTGCATTATACTTTCCCAGGAGGATTTCAGTAGTCAGAAATCCAAGCTTGCTTAAATTATCCATTTTGAAAAATTTCGGATAGCCTGCATTCTTAAACCTGTATGCGCTCTTGCTAAAATCAGAGAAAGTCAGAGCGCTTTCATCCTGATACAGCAACTCTTTATTGAAGAATATCTGATTATTCCTTATTATGCAATAACCGCCGATGATCAACTGTTCACTCATTTTTTATAAAAAATTATGCTGGCATTGCATCCGCCAAAACCTGATGCAGTTTTTAGACAGGATTTCAACGGTTTCTTATCGTTCTCAGCAATAACATTTATTTTTTCAGAAACACCCAATTCCTGAAATCCCGCTGTTTGAAATAATAAATCATTCTCAAGGGAATAAATTGCAGCTACCGATTCAATTATTCCTGCTGCTCCCAGAGTATGTCCCCAGTACCCTTTATAACTATTTACAGGAACATCAAGTAACCCGGCTCTGGACAGTGCGATTGCTTCCATTTCATCATTGTAGGGAGTTGCGGTACCATGCGCAGAAATATAATCTATTTCTCCAGCAGCAGCTGACAGAGGATCATCCATGGTCTTCTGAATGGAAAGGAATAAGCCCTCTCCTGTTCTGGCCGGCCCTGAAATATGATTGGCATCATTGCTTGTAAAACCGCCGCCTACAATTATATTGGACTGTTTCGCACATTCTCTGTTTCCGGTTAGAATTATTGTGCCGCATCCCTCACCCAAGTTTAAGCCATCTCTGCTTTTATCATAAGGCCTGCATGGCCCATTGCTTAATGACTGAAAGGACTGAAAACCCGAAACCACAAATTTTGAAATGATGTCAGCACCAGTTACCACAACATTTTCATACTGCCCTGAACGGATCATTCTGCTGCCTGCAATCAATGCCATCACACCCGAAATACATGCATTCGAAACAACGACCGGTGGGTTGGGATTATTGAAATATTTTCCGATTTTATCAGCAGTATCCCAAAGATAAAGTGCTTTCGGCGGGTTTGATTTTTCAACCCCTTTTTCCAGTATATCAATGTTTCCTTTTGTTGTTGAAAGAATAAAAAGTGTTTTCGGACTTTTTAGATCAATGTCCGTTTGGCTCAGAGCATCTTTCACGGAAAGAACACACATTTGTTCAAAACGGGAAAAATCATCAGTATTTCCGATACTTTTAAAGTTTGAAATCAGTTTCCCAGTATCTGCTAATGATGCAAAAAAAATATTTGGCGCCAGTAAAGCATCTTCAATCTTAGAAATGCCGCTAATTCCTTTTTCAATATTACTGCAATTCTCACAGGTTGTAAAACCCAGTGAACTTATGATATTATCGGCAGCAATATATACATTCTTCATGTGTGTCCGAAAATTAATGCGGAAATTCTGTTCAGGAAGACAACCACTTTTCTTTCCATTTACGGAAAAATTCCGGCTGAGTTAGCATCAGTTCCATGTTTGTATTCAGAAATACCTGGATGCTCCGGGCAGTAGCAACGATCTCCCTGTTTGAACTTCTGTAAATGACATATTCAAACATCAGTTTGGCAGCATTACAATCAACGTACCTTGTTTCCACTATTGCTTTTTCTCCATACTTCAGTGGCTTTTTATATTCCAGTTCCAGATTCACCAAAGGAACGACCACCTCTTCCCTGAAAAAATCAAGATAATGTATTCCGTATTTTTCTCCGAATGCATCTCTTCCGTCTTCAAGGTATTTCACATAATTCCCGTGCCATACCACCTTCATGGAATCAACCTCGTTAAACCGCACTCTGATTTCGGTTTTAGCAATAAGTTCTTTCTTACCCATCAGAAGTTAATATATGTTCTGAAAAATTTTATCGTTGCTAATTTAATATATATTCAGAATTAAAGATCAATTTCCTAACTGTATTTTTTCAGTGAGTTTGCAAAGATATCAGAAAAACCGCAGGTATTGATAGTTATATTAAATTATATGTTGGATAAGGGAAAAATATTAAATTTGAGATTATATTTTCTTGTTTAATAATCTAACGCCTGTGATTACACCATGAGAATAAAACAGATATTTTTTCTTTTGATCCCGGGATCAATATTATTGAGTTCCTGTTCCGTCGGCCGTTTTATCGTCTGGAATTTTGCCGACATCAACGATTATAAAAAGTTCAGATACATGGAGATAACAAAACCTGAAACACCTTTTATATTTATCAATAGCAGCAAAGGACTTTCGTTTGACACTATCAGCTACAATGGTGTCGTATACACTTTGGATGATTTTTTTGAACAAAATAAAAGCGCGGCATTTCTTATTATAAGAAACGATACCATTCTGTACGAGAAATATTTTTGGGGACGCGACCAAACATCCTTTGTACCTTCTTTTTCTGCTGCAAAATCATTTGTTGTGGCACTCGTTGGCATTGCAGTTGCGGAAGGATCAATAAAAAGTGTGCATGATCCCATTACTGATTATCTTCCTGAATTGAAAAAGAATGATGGGCGTTTTTCTAATATCACTATTGAACACCTGATAAATATGCGGTCGGGAATACTGTTTAAAGAAAAATATCTGAATCCCTTCAGCGATGTGGCAAAAAGCTATTATGGCCGCAACCTGCTTGGCCAGTTAAAAAAACTTAAAATCAAAAATGATCCCGATCTCGAATTTGAATACATCAGCGAAAACACCCAGCTTCTTTCATTTATTGTTGAAAAGGCCACCGGCAAAAAACTTCCCGAATACCTCCAGGAAAAAATATGGAAACCACTAGGAATGGAATACGATGCCACCTGGAGTATTGACAGCAAAAAACACAAGGAAGCAAAAGCATTCTGCTGCCTTAATGCCGTAGCCCGTGATTTCGCCAAATTCGGCAGGCTATATCTCAATATGGGCAACTGGAACGGAATACAATTAGTTCCAAAAGAATGGATTGCTAAATCAACTACCATCGATGAAAATTCAAAAGACCCCTTTTATTCATACCAGTGGTGGCATAATGTAGAGTATAAAAAAAATGTTGACACAACAATACTCACCGAATCTGAAAAAAAATATTTAAGGACATATAAATCCGACGATGGCAGTAATGTCGCTTACCTGTTTAAACCCATGAATGATTTTTTTGCTGAGGGATTCCTCGGGCAGTTCATATACGTTTATCCTGAGAAAAATATAATTATGGTCAGGCTTGGCGAAACATCCAAAGTGCACTGGCAGAAAATTATGTATAAAATAGCAAAAGAATTTTAAAAATCCTTTGCTTATTATTAATTGTATATGTATTTCTTAATTGAATGTAGCTGATAAATTGAATTTAATATTTACCGAATCACAGTTTGCCGGCCAGGCCAACCGTAAACAAAGCCCCTCCTATACCAAATTCAAAATTCATACCTATATTATCTGTGAAAAATAATCTTCCCCCAATGCATATTCTCCCGCCAATAGGTATTCGCTGTATATCTGTCGGCTCCCAGTAAGGATCATTCGATGTATTTCTAAATGCATTACTTTTGTATCCAATGGCAGCCGAGGCGTACATCTCAAACATATCATTATTTATATAGTGGTAGTAAAATCTCGGCATTATACCAATTCTGGGGTTCGCTACCTTATAGTCGCCATCTGTCCAATACCCATATGGGTTGTAAACACTTTCTTCTTCAGTCCAGCTGACCCATGAGAATACATAATTTATGTCAAGGCCAATACCAATTCTATCTCCAAGCATATATTCAACCTTCCCGCCAAGCGGACCCAGTGTTCCCGATGCCGAATTTATTTCATTACCGGGAAGATATCTGTTCTTTAAAACGAAAGTCCGGAAACTGGGAAAGCCATAATAAACATCAAAAACAATTTTTCCTTTTTCCAATATCCCGCTTCTATTATGACGGGGAGGATTACCTGCACTTGCATAAGAAAGCAGTGTAATAACCGCAATTAATAATGATGCAATTTTTTTCATTTTTAAAGTTTTAGTTTTACAATTGTAATGATATATTATCATTTTTTTATTTGTTGTTATACATATATTATTAACAGGATAAGTTAAACAAATGTAGTTTTACAATTCGCTAAATTAATTCATAAAATAATAAAAGTCAAATACCCATAAGTTTATAATAAAAAAAATGAAAGCAATATAAATCATTCAGTTATATATATAACATATATTTTTTTACTTTTACATGTACTATCTAATCCTACATGAAAATTATCAATAAAACCCGTTGCCCCTGGCCTAAAGACGATGCTTTAATGATCGAATATCACGATAAAGAATGGGGTGTTCCTGTTCATGACGATACGAAACTTTTTGAATTCATGGTGCTCGACGCTTTCCAGGCGGGATTGAGCTGGAAAACGATTTTACACCGGCGTAAAGGCTTTAGTAAAGCTTTTGACAATTTCGATTATAAGAAAATTGCCAGGTACACTGAAAGCAAATACAACAAACTGCTTTCCGATGAATCCATCATCAGAAACCGCATGAAAATACGGGCAACTATTGATAATGCACAAGCTTTTATTTTGATTCAAAAAGAATTCGGCAGCTTTGACAAATACATATGGCCATTTGTAAAACACAAACCGATTGTAAATAAATGGAAAGACATTTCCGAAATTCCTGCATCCAGTCCGGAATCTGACCTGATGAGCACAGATCTGAAAAAAAAAAGGTTTTAAATTTGTCGGCACTACAATATGCTATGCATTCATGCAGGCTGCAGGAATGGTGAACGACCATTTGATAAGCTGTCCCAGGCACAAAGTGGTCTAAAAAGAAATAAGGTTCAACAATTCATTTCCTTTTAAATTATTTGCAATAATTATAAAATGTTTCCGTTTTCCAAATAATCCGTACAGATTTAAAACAAATTCATTGAAATATGAAAAAGTTATTCAAAATGAATCTTTGGACTTTAACAGGATTATTCTTCTTTAACCTGATATTTTTATTCATGGAAGGATATGTTATTGAAGCTACATCGGAATTATTTGGCATGCTGCTTTTCCTAGTATTTGCATGTTTCCTTTTGTTTTTAAACTTCCGGGTTTATATGGGAACGAAAAATATATTTGTCAGACTTTATAAAACCTCATACACTTCGGTTATTGTTTTTATTATTGGATGGGCAATAATATTTTCCTTCAATCTGTGTCTGTATTATCCGTACCTTCATTAGCCCGAATGAATGCAAATATAAATACCATAATAAAAAAAATCCAAGATTTTATTGTTTGGACAGCCTTTGCAATTTTTACAAGTTGCCCTCTGGTACTTTTATCACAATCGGTTGAAAACGGAAACATTACTCATAATGAGGCAGAAGTCCTTTCCTCTTTTTTAAAAATACGTTCGGTTCAGGGACAGGAAGGTGCTGCTGGCCGATTCTTATCCGGCTTATGTTCAGAAAAAGGTTTGAATGTAAAAGTTTTTTCAGATATTGACTCAAGCTTCAACTTTTCCGCTTCCCTTTATCCCCTGTCGTCAAATAAGCCAAACATCATTTTGCTGAACCATCTTGATGTGGTTCCTGCCGACGATTCATCAGAATGGAAATTTCCCCCTTTTTCAGGAACTGTATATAACAATAAGGTATGGGGGCGCGGGGCCATCGATTGTAAAGGACTGGCTATAATGCAGCTTATTGCCCTTGCATCCTTTGTGGATTCAGCAAAGAAAATAGATCTGCCATATAATGTCACTATGCTTTCCGTTTCAGGTGAAGAAACAAATCCGGAAAATGGCGTAGGTATGATAGTATCAAAATTCTTTAATGAATTAAACCCTGTTGTTGTATTTGGCGAAGGAGGTTCCGGTCTGACAAATATTATATCATCCGATACATCGATAATAATTTTCGGAATATCGGTAGCCGAAAAAAGATCGCTCTGGCTGAAACTCGATGTTTATTCAGAATCATTCTCTCACGGATCTATGTCTTCCGATCTGTACGCAAATAAAAAACTGCTCCGGACACTCATCAAACTGATGGATGAAAAAAAATACGTTAAGTTCAATGATGTTCTGAGGAATATGTTTTTCCTGCTTGGAACTCTTGAAGGGGGCATTAAGGGATTTTTCATTAAACGAATAAACTGGGACATATTCTGGCCCATCGTTCAAAGGAAATTTAACGAAGGAGAACCATTGCACCTTTTGGTATATAATACCTTCACTATTACAAATATTTCCAATCCCAAAGTTCCGTCAAACCAGATTGCCGACCATGCCACAGCAATTCTTGACTGCAGGTTGTTGCCGGGAACCGATACGGCAAAGTTTTTAAAAAAAATTAAGAACACTGTTGGCCCAAAAGTAAAAATCACTGTCCTTTCTTCCAGCCCCGATGCTTTGGAATCGCCTCAGGATTCATTTTATGTTTGCATGGAAAATGTCCTGAAAGAAAAATTTCCCGATTGCGAGGTAATACCCGTTTTATTTCCGGCAACCACTGATAATAATTATTTCAGGAATAAAGGAGTCGGCGCATACGGAATCATGCCGGCTCTTTTGTCCATGGAGTCAATTCAAAGTGTCCATAACAAAGACGAGAATTTATCAATTGACCAGTTAAATAAGGGGATTGAGGTGTTCAGGGGATTTATTTCAAAAATCAATGCAATGAAAAAATAAGGTCATTTATCTTCTATTTCCAGCAACTTTTCTTCAGCCTGGGTTTTGAAACTTCCTTTTGCTTTAACAATATCCTTCCATGTTTTTTCAGCTTCGGAAGTATCATTTTTCCCGATGTACGATAATGAAAGATACCATTGTGCTGTTTCATAAAAACTGTTTTTCTTATCTTTCAGGACTTTTGAAAGAGATGTGATTGCTGAATCATACTGGCCAAGAAAATATTGGGAAACTCCGCAATAATAATATGCGCTATGGTCGTCAGATGCATCACCCAAATAGGATTGCATCTGTGTCAAACATCCTGAATAATCAGCGTTTTGGTATAACTGCAAGCCACTG
The DNA here is from genome assembly GCA_043801235.1 of Bacteroidota bacterium. Taxonomy (GTDB): domain Bacteria; phylum Bacteroidota; class Bacteroidia; order Bacteroidales; family CG2-30-32-10; genus DAOQAK01. Next base: position 15,832 of record JAZDMF010000293.1, read on the forward strand.
GCGTACCTTTGGTCCATCAGTTCGTCAGCAACAACACCTGTATTCCCTGCAACTACAGGTGTTTCATTATTCTTTTCTTTAGATAAATCCTTTTTTGTATTTTTTTCCGGAGCATTCGTTTTATTATTGTTTGAACCGGCGGTGGCAGTAACAGTAGTGGTTGCTTTTGTTTCAGATACCATTGTAACCTCATTTTTCTGCTCGGCTTCTTCCAGCCTTTTTTCAGATTTATCATAAGCCAGAGTACCATCATTATCTTTGGAAATATCCGTCAGGGTATCTTTTTCTGTATCACTCTGGGAAAAATTTGCATCAATTGTGCTTCTGTAATATCCGGCAAATGTTTGCTGTGCTTCACCCGTCCCCTCATCTGAAATGATGGCTCCTTTTGGAAGGAATGTAATATTCTCGTTGGCTCCCTTCAATTGTTCCTGTCCGTTTTTATACACAGTAACTTTCCTGGTTTCTTCAGAAGCTTTTTCATCTTTCAGTCCGGGTTCCAATAAAGTGTTAGGGTGATCATCCCTGTTCAAAGTAATTTTATCTTTTTCTTTCTTATCAGGATAGGATTCTTCTACAGTACGCTGTGCAACCATTTCCCTATCCTGCTTTATAAGATAGTATCTGAAAAGAAATGTTACACCTACAAAAACCAGTAACACTGCAGCCGCAGCCATCCTCATTCTGAAATCAAAATGAATAATCCTGGTTTTCCTTCCTTTGCTGTAACGATCAATTTTCTCCGAGATTTCTGCAAGTGAAGTTTTCAGTTTTGATTTATCCTTAAGCGATGAAATACCTTCAAGAGCATCGGCGCAGAGCTGGCAATCGAGCAGATGTTTTTCCACCAGGTGCTTCTCATCAGCCTCCAGCCGGCCCTCGGCATAAGCAATAAGAATTCCGGAAGACAGGCAATCTGTTTCCGAAAAAATGTTATTTAACCTGTTGTTCATATCTGCTTTCAATAAATATTTTAAGATTCCGTTTTCCGTTCTGAATATAACTTTTTACCTGCTTCATGGTATACCCTGTCATTTCCGAAACCTCCTGGTAACATCTGCCCTGCAGGTAAAACAGTTCAATGCAAATTTTTTGTTCATCATTCAACTGCTTTACTCCATCACTTAAATGTATGAGGTTTGCTTCTCCGTCATCTTTGCCATCAAGATGCAAAGTATAATCGGATTCCATAACAACAGGGAAATCTTTTTTGAATTCTTCTGCCTTAACAAAAACCGAATGATCATGCCTCAGTTTCATCAGGCAATGATTTTTTGCTGTTGTATGAAGCCAGCTCTTGAAATTTCCAACAGTATATTTTTTCAGATCATCCAGAAGCTTTTCGAAAATCTGCATCACTGCATCTTTGCTTTCATCTTCGTCTTTCATGTATTTCAGGCATACGCCATAAATCAGGTGAGAATACTTCTTGTACAGTTCACCAACATAATAATTATCACCGCTCTTCCTGTAGGAAGCAATCAGCTCGTGGTCTTCCGCAATATTTGTTTTTTTAAACCTGAACAAACCTTCATAAATTTAGGCAAATATACATAATAGTAAATAAAAATAAAATAGAATTTATGAAGGTTAACGAGTAGGATAGTGTTGCGGCAGTGCGAGCCTGCCTTGCCGGCAGGCAGGTAACAAAAAATTACAAATTTCTTTCTACAGGAACATTATGAATAAATCAAAATTTCCGAATTTATTTTTTCATTTGAAATTTTAAAATTTCTGTTCAGAGTTATTCACGAAAAAAAGTTAATAAAATCTTAATAAATATTTCAAATATACTTTTTTTGAATGTAAAAATAATTTAGTATTGCATTATAAATATAAAATAAAATAAATAAACTTCGCATATAATCCCATAACATCAATTTATACCGAAAACAAAGGAGAAAATGAAAAATCCGATTCAACGGGAACAAGAAAACAGAAAGATAGAAATAACCCTCGATGACGAACCTCCAAGCCAAAAAAGTTTAACTGACTTCCGGCAAGAATTCTTAACCAACCTAAAACAGACACTTTCTTTAGAGAAAGATCCTGATTTCACAGCAATCAGTGATAATTCCAGGAAATTTATTAAAAAGCATTTCCCCGACGTTAGTGATGAAGACTGGCTCGACTGGAAATGGCAGATCAGGAATTCCATCACTTCCAAAACCCAGCTGCAGAAATTCGTGCAGCTGAACATTAAGGAAAAAAACTTTTATTTTTTCAGTGAAGACTCCCTTCCATTAAGGATTACACCTTATTATGCCAGCTTACTGGAAGACAAACCCCGCAATAATCCTATCAGGAAATGCGTGATTCCATTGGAAGATGAATATATCAAATCAGAAGGAGAGGCTGTCGATCCACTTTGTGAAGAAAGTGATAGTCCGCTGCCAAACCTGATTCATCGGTACCCCGATAGAGTTCTGTTTCTCGTTACAGGATTTTGTTCAACCTATTGCAGGTATTGCACACGTTCGCGAATGGTAGCAAAAGAAAAGCAATATAAATTCGGCAAAACAGAACTTGAAAAAGCATTTGAATATATCGCTTCAAGAAAACAAATACGCGATGTGCTTCTCTCCGGAGGCGACCCCCTTACCATGGGCGACAACCAGCTTGATTATATTCTTACGCGCCTCAGGAAGATTCCCCATGTGGAATTCATTCGCATTGGAACCAAGGTTCCTGTTGTGTTACCTCACAGAATTACTCCATCATTAGTTGCTACTCTTAAAAAACATCATCCTGTCTGGGTGAGCATACATTTCACTCATCCAGTCGAAATCACCCCCGAAGTAAAAGAAGCATGTGAACGCCTTGCCGATGCCGGCATTCCTTTAGGCAGCCAGACCGTACTTCTTAAAGGCATCAACGATGAAGTGGCCACCATGAAAAAACTCGTTCATGAACTTTTAAAAATTCGTGTACGACCCTATTACCTGTACCAATGCGATCCCATTTCAGGTTCATCACATTTTAAAACCACTGTTGAACGCGGCATTGAAATTATTCACGGATTGCGCGGATTTACTACAGGCTATGCTGTACCCACCTTTGTTGTTGATGCACCGGGCGGCGGCGGGAAAATTCCTATTCTACCCGAATACTACATTGGAAAAGAAGGCGGTTATGTAATGCTGAAAAATTATTCAGGCAAAGTTTACAAATATCCCGACTTCTGTTAACAATCCTTATTTTTCCATTTGAGCATGAAAGTAGGAATTGCATACGATCTCAAATCCGATTATATTGCTGATGGATTTACCGAAGAGGAAGCAGCCGAATTCGACAACGAAGATACCATTGAAGGTATTGAGTCCGCTTTAAAAGCGAATGGCCACAAAACACAGAGGATAGGCAATGTCCGTTCGCTGCTTAGCATGCTGCATAACGGGAAAAAATGGGATATAGTTTTCAACATCTGCGAAGGATATTATGGTATCGGGCGCGAAGCTCAAGTTCCTGCCATCCTCGACATATACAATATTCCGTACACATTCTCCGATGTCCTTGTCAACTCGCTTACCCTTCATAAAGGAATGACGAAACGTGTTATCCGCGACATGGGAATACCCACACCCGATTTTGAAATTGTAGAAAAAGAAGAAGACATCAATCGCATCGACCTTCCTTTTCCATTATTTGTAAAACCTGTTGCCGAAGGCACAGGAAAAGGTATTGATCCTTCTTCTAAAGTCAGCAATTACGATGAACTTAGAAGATCATGCCTTGAAAGGATAGAACATTTCAAACAGGCAGTCCTGGTGGAAGCATTTCTTCCCGGCAGAGAGTTTACTGCCGGAATTATCGGCACTGATTGTGACGCAGAAGCAGTAGGCCTTATGGAAGTTTGCTTCCGTGAAAACGAACAATCAAAAATCTATTCCTACAACTCCAAGAAATACTACCAGGAACTGATCGATTATAAATTTCCTGATGATGACCTGACACGGAAATGCAGGGAGATCGCATTAGCCGCATGGAAAGGACTGGGTTGCAGGGATGCAGGAAGGATCGACCTGAGGCTTGACAAGAACGGGATCCCCAATTTTATTGAAGTAAATCCGCTGGCCGGTCTTAACCCCATCCATTCCGATCTTCCTATCCTCTGCCGCGTGGCAGGCATCAGTTACAATGAACTTATCGGGAAAATAATGACCTCGGCGATGAAAAGAATGAAAAAATGACCAATGAAGAAAAAGAAAGTATTGATACTTTACAGTGAGATTTTCTCCGATTCACAAAAAGATGAACTGGATGTGCTCGAACAGGTGGATGTTGTAAGAGATGCCCTTATAGAAAAAGGATATGAAGTTTTGCAAATGTCAGTATCACTCGATCTTAATGACCTTTTAATAAAACTGGATGAAATAAAACCTGATGTCATCTTTAACCTGGTAGAGACCATACAAAAAACGGGTGAACTTCTGTATATCGTTCCGGCACTTCTGCAGCATCTGCAAATTCCATACACCGGCGCACCCCTCGAAGCCCTTTTCATCACCACATCCAAGGTCCTTACAAAAAAAATGATGCGATGGACAGGAATCCCTACAGCCGACTGGATCGGTATGGACCAGCTGCACCTGATCGATCCTAAAAAAAGGTATATCCTCAAACCCATCTGGGAAGACGGATCACTTGGAATTGAAGAGGAGAATGTTTTCTACGGAAACGACAGTAACTACATCAATGGCCTCTCAAAATATTCCCCGGTAAAATATTTTATTGAAGAATATATAGACGGCAGGGAATTCAATATTTCATTATGGGGAGATAATAAAAGCCTTGAGATTCTACCACATGCCGAAATGAAGTTCGTCGGTTACCCCGAAGGAAAACCCAAAGTCATGGGATTTACCGGAAAATGGATAGAAGATACTTTCGAATTCGAAAATACCGCAAGAACATTCGAAATAAAAAAAGAGGATGAAGCGCTGCATATGAACATTGATAAAGTGGTCACTGACTGCTGGAATGTTTTTAAACTGCTGGGTTATGCAAGAGTGGATATGCGGGTGGATGACAAAGGAAACATTTATGTCCTCGAGGTAAATGCCAACCCATGCATTACAGAAGACAGCGGTTTCTATGCCGCATCGGAGCAAAGAGGATACACCTTCCCCGATGTCCTGGAACGTATTGTAGAAAATGCCGTAGTATAAAAAAGAACACAGATGAATTTTAAATTCAGAAACGAAGTCCGGCAGGATGATACAATTCATGTACGCGATATAATTGAATCAACAGGATTTTTCCGCAGCTACGAAATTGATGTGGCAGTGGAACTTGTTGAAGAACGCCTGAAAAAAGGAAATGATAGCGGCTACCATTTCATATTTGCAGAAATTAATGGAAAAACTGTTGGTTACACCTGTTTTGGAAATATTCCCTGCACTCTTTACAGTTACGATTTGTACTGGATCGCCGTTCATAATGACTACCGCAGCCACGGCCTGGGAAAAATCCTGATGGATAAAACCGAAAAAGCCATAAGGCAAATGGGAGGCAAAGGAATTTACATCGAAACTTCATCCCAGGAAAAATACATCCCCACTCAAAAATTTTACAACAAATGCAAGTGCGAACTCATTGCCCGCTTTAAAGATTTTTATGATGATGGTGATGATAAGATGGTTTACAGGAAAACGCTGTAATCATTTACAACACCCACCTCCGCTTTTATTTCGTATTTTTGTTTTTCAATCTTATTTCTAATTTTGAGCCCTTTTCCAAAATTCGATTCTGCATGGCATCCTATTTCTAAAAAAGAAATGGAGGATAGGGGCTGGACACAACCCGACATTATTATTGTTAGTGGTGATGCTTATGTTGATCATCCTTCCTTCGGCCATGCGGTAATTGCCCGCATATTGGAAAAAGACGGTTTTAAAGTTGCAATACTCCCGCAGCCCAACTGGCGTGATGACCTGAGGGATTTTAAAAAACTTGGTCCTCCGAAATTATTTTTTGGTGTAACGGCCGGTTGCATGGAATCCATGATAAATCATTACACTGCAAACAAACGCCTACGATCAGATGACGCATATACGCCCGGAGGAAAAGCAGGATTCAGGCCCGATTATGCAAGCATTGCTTACTGTAGGATTATAAAAAAACTTTTTCCTGAAACTCCCGTAATTCTTGGCGGCGTTGAAGCCTCGTTACGAAGATTTACGCATTATGATTACTGGTCGGATTCGTTAAAGCCATCCATTCTGGTTGATTCGGGAGCGGATATGCTTGTATATGGAATGGGTGAAATTTCTATCAGAAAAATTGCAGCAAAACTTTCCCAAGGTTTTCATATAAATGAAATAAAAGATATTCCACAGTCAGCTTATCTGTCAAAAATAAAACCTGATATACCTGATGCGATTGAATTGTCTTCATTCGAAAAATGCCTCAAGGACAAAATTGCCTATGCAAAGAATTTTACATTTATTGAAACCGAGTCGAATTCAATGCTGCCCCGAACCCTCGTTCAGAAACATGGTGAAAAATGGCTGGTGGTAAATCCTCCTTTTCATCCAATGTCTACTGCCGAGCTTGATGAATCGTTTGATTTGCCATATACTAGACTGCCACATCCCCGTTATGAAAGCCGCGGAAAAATCCCTGCATACGAAATGATAAAATTTTCTTTGAACATCCATCGGGGTTGTTTTGGCGGATGCAGTTTCTGCACAATATCGGCGCACCAGGGAAAATTTGTTTCAAGCAGGTCTGAATCTTCAATTTTAAAAGAGGTAAAATCCATTATAGAACTTAAAGACTTCAAAGGCCACATTACCGACCTGGGCGGACCTTCAGCAAATATGTACCGGATGTTTGGAAAAGATATTTCCGTTTGCATACCATGCAAGCGATACTCTTGCATATATCCGTCTGTCTGTAAAAATCTTGAAATTAATCATGCCCCCCTGATAAACATATATAATAAGGTATCGGAAATTCATGGAATTAAAAAAGTAACTATCGGAAGCGGAATCCGCTATGACTTGTTCCAGGCATCCGATCCTGCAACCGACAAAGCAAACCACCTGAGCAAATATGCAGAGAAACTCATTCGCTGTCATGTATCAGGCCGCCTTAAAGTAGCACCTGAACATACATCTGAAAAGGTTCTTAAGTTAATGCGCAAACCTTCGTTTGAAGCTTTTAAAAAACTCAATGCATTGTTCAGGAAAATTAATTGTGAATCGCAATCGCAGCAACAACTCATCCCATATTTTATTTCAAGTCATCCCGGTTGCACACTTGTTGATATGGCGGATCTGGCAGCAGAAACAAAAGATATGGGTTTTCATCTTGAACAGGTTCAGGACTTCACTCCTACTCCCATGACCCTTTCAACAGTAATGTATTATTCGGGCATTGATCCCTATACCCTGAAACCGGTAAAAGTTCCTTTTACATTAAAAGAAAAACTTGAGCAGCAAAAGTTCTTCTTCTGGTATAAGAAAGAAAATATCCCTTGGATAAAAGACACCTTACTTAAATTACATCGGGAAGATTTGCTACCCCGATTAATTAAAGATTTCAAAAAAATTGTTCATTCGGTAGACAGACCAAAGAAAAATAAAAACAGGAGAGGACAATGAACATTTATGATGTAGTCATCATTGGTGGCGGACCAGCTGGGATCATGGCAGGAATATATGCTGCTAAAAACGGAGCAAAAGTTTTGTTGCTTGAAAAAATGCGTGAACCTCTGCGCAAACTTAAAATCACAGGTAAAGGACGATGCAACATTACTAATACAGCACCCATGCCTGCATTCCTTGCGGAGACCGGACCTATTCCCAATTTTCTTAAACCTTCTTTTTTGCGCTTTTTTAATGAGGACACCATCGATTTTTTTCATCAGATAGGAATACCCACTGTTGTTGAAAGAGGCGGACGAGTTTTTCCGGAAAGCAATTCTGCTGTTGATGTTGCCAATAAAATGGTTAATTATGCAAAACAATGCAGTGTTGAGATCAGATTCAACAGTAAAATCAAAGGGTTCAAAACAGAAAACGAAATAATAACCGCGGTTGAAGTAGTGCCGAATGTTATCTTTCATGGAAAAAGTTTTATTCTGGCAACCGGAGGGGCATCATATCCTGCAACAGGTTCCTCTGGCGATGGTTACCCTATTGCACGCAGCCTTGGGCATCAGGTTACGCCTATACTACCGGCTCTTGTACCTGTTGAAACAAAAGGGGATTCAGCAAAAAATCTTCAGGGTTTAAGTTTAATAAATGTTAAAGTAAATGTTTGGATTGACGAAAAAAAAGTTGGAGATGAATTCGGCGAAATGCTTTTTACACATTTTGGCTTATCAGGACCAATCATTCTTACTTTAAGCCGCAGGCATAATGTAGACATTTGGCAAAAAATGAACGTCATCTTTTCCATCGACCTGAAACCTGCACTCGATGAACAAAAGCTCGACAACCGCCTGCAACGCGACCTGGATGAGAATGGAAAAATGAAACTTATAAATATTTTTAAATTATGGTTGCCTGCAAAATTAATTCCTGAATTTATTAAAATACTAAAACTTGACTCAGAAAAAATAGCAAATCAGGTAAAAGCTGAAGAA
>JAZDMF010000324.1:0-2628 GCA_043801235.1 Bacteroidota bacterium
GTTCCCAGAGTGGTCCAGTTTCCGGATCCAGCACTTACAATTTCACTATTTATTGTTACATTAATTTGTTTGGTTGAAGTATTAACCCCGCAACCTGCATTAGTGCCAAATACGCTCACAGAGCCTGTTCCGGCTGATCCCCAGTCAACAAGAATTGTAGCAGTTCCATCACCGGAACCAATATTTCCGCCTGTAACAGTCCAATCATACGTATAATCTGCATTATTTGTAACAGAATAAGATACATTGGCACTGTTTTGTGCCACAGTTGTTTCTCCTGAAATATCAGATAGCGGAACCGGGTTAATATTAACAGACTTAGAAGCTACAGTTTTGCTTCCACAAGAATTAGTCTCAGTTACTTTAATTTCACCAATCATTCCCACTGAACCCCATGTAACAGTGATTGCATGTGTATTTGTTCCGCTGCTTTGAGAACCGCCTGTAATTGTCCATACATAAGTATTTCCAAGGTGTTCGTCAACCCAATAATCAACATTAGCTTGATTGCGACAAACTGATGCCTCTCCGCCAATTGACGAAGTAACAGGTAATTCACAATCTGTTATATCTGCAATGGCAAATTCTGCACCCATTGTCGATATTCCGTTTCTGCTTACTAAATTGCTCACAGGATCACCATTTTCATGAGTACCGTCTGCAGTCCAATCAACTAAACTATTTGCACGGGTAAGCAACCTGGTTGTGGTCAAAATATCAAATGTTTGCATTCCATTAGCTGTGACATCAACATCATAGCTGTTGCTTGACAAAGAATTATCAGGATCAAGTTTCCAGTAACCTTCTGAGAAAGTATTGTAAACATCTGTACCATTATCATCAAGAGGCGTTAAACCATTATTTCCAGGTTCTTCTTCAATAAATTGCACAAGCAAACTTCCATTCGTCAGGGTGTTGAATGCAATATTCAGTCCGCGATAATAATCATCAGTACCAATTGGAAATAAGTATCCGGTTCCGGTAGCATTGACCCAGCGTTCGAATTGGCCAATAATACTTCCTGAATTATAACTTAAAATACCAATATTGGTAGTACTATTTCCAAGTGTAAGCTTATGGGATCCAACATCAATATTTCCTAATGTCATTGTTAACGTTCCAGCAATTACAACCTCGTTGTTTAAATATAGTTTTCCACCAGATTTATTAACATTCATATTATTAAATATTTCACCTGAAGCAACTGTCAAATATTGATCAACAGAATTATTAAATTTAACAGTACTTTGATTTTCTGAAAAAATTCCTGTATTGGTCCAGTTTCCTTTCAGTTCAATAATGTAATTGGCGGCATCAAGCTCACTTGAAATATTCAAATTACCTTTAATAATTACATTATCAGTAAGTGTTTTTGCATTAATACCTGCAATATTCAGGTTATAATAAGTATTATTATAGGCATCTTTAATATTTTCAGTTCCGGTACTACTATATGTTATTGTATTGTAATCTCCGCTTGCTCGAAGTGTACCAGTAGTAAGAAGAGAATTTCCGCAAATAAGTACCGAATTGGCACCGTTAATCCATGTTGATGTTGATGTTTGTGCAGTCAGGTCATCTAATATAACAGAACCAAGATTATTAATACTTACGGCATCACCAATCAGGAAATCACCATTAATAGTTATATCAGCTGTTGCTTTAATTGTTTTATTTCCGTTAAAAGCAAAAATGCTCCATCCCAGGTTCGAAAGATTAATTGTTCCTGTACCATCAATGTTGGCACCATTACCATACAACCGCAGACGATTATTTTCATCAATATTATGTTGTCCGTTGATTGTATAATCACCATATACATATAAATAATAAGTTCCGTTTTCTATAGTGGCTCCATTATCAATTGTAAGTTCATTTATAGTAACATCAGCTTGTAGAGTAACAGTATGACCATTTGCAATTCTTACGTTATCATTGGTTGTTGGGATAACACCACCAACCCAGGTGGTATTCTCATCCCAATCCCCTGTTTGAGCGCTGACGATCTCTCCATTTATGGTAATGTTTTTATTTACCGCTGCTGCGGCTAAAACACATTCATCATGGGTAGCGGTAACGCTAACATTGCCAGCACCTTCACTGTCCCAAAGTACAGTAATATTTGCTAAATCTGTTCCAGATGTAATACTTCCACCGGTTACAGACCAGTCATATGTATAACCTGAATTATCTGTTACAGAATAATTTTCTGTTGAGTTTTCAGCTACAGATACTTCTCCTGTTATAATTGATGTGGGTAAAGGATGAATATTAACAGCGAATTCCTCAGCCTGGCCACTTCCACATCCGGCTGCAGTTTCAACTACTTTAACCTTACCAGCCATTCCAGTTGCGCCCCAATTTACTGTGATGGAATTTGTATTTGTTCCTGTCGCCTGGGTTCCACCGGTAATCGTCCAGGTATAAGAATTTCCCTGATCACTCACATAATAAACTTCATCAGTAGTATTTTTACACACAGAATTTAATCCGTGAATGACATCTGTAACAGGCAGCGTACAATCCGTGAAATCGCCTAATGAAAATTCAGCCGGTAACATGTTTACATTATCCCTGCTAACAACATTTCCCGATGCATCAATATGATTACCGTTGGCTGTCCAATCA
>JAZDMF010000351.1:0-8998 GCA_043801235.1 Bacteroidota bacterium
GAATATGATTTTTTTCTTTACACCTTTCTTTTGTCTGATTATTCAGCATTTCTGAAACTTGTGTAATAGTTATCAACAGTCATGAAACGTTCAGACATTTTGTATAACTTTACAAATTGAATATTGAATGCATCAATATTCATACAGTTTTACTGTTATGCCTGATTTTACTCACTTACACGTACATACTCAATATTCTATTCTCGATGGCCAATCGGACATAAAAATCCTGATGAACAAAGTTCGTGAGTTTGGCATGAAGGCCATTGCCATCACCGATCATGGCAACATGTTCGGTGTCCTTGATTTTCTGAAAGCCTCCAAAGAAATCAAGGAAAAGTTCAATTACAACATCAAGCCTATCATTGGATGCGAAATGTATGTGGCAGAAGAAAGCCGTTTTGAAAAGAAGGGAAAAGAGGACCGCAGCGGGTTTCATCTGGTACTGCTGGCTAAGAACTTTGAGGGGTACAGGAACCTTTCCAAGTTATGTTCCCTTGCATATAAGAAAGAAGCATTTTATTACACTCCCCGGATTGACAAGGAATTGCTGATGCAGTACCATGAAGGACTTATTGCCAGTTCTGCATGCATTGGCGGCGAAATACCTTATTATATTATCCGCAATGGCGAAAAAAAAGCTGAACAGGCACTCAATGAATACTATGATATTTTTGGTGAAGACTTCTACCTTGAGTTGATGGACCATGGAATGCGCGAGCAGAAAGATGTAAATAAAGTGCTTTTGAATTTTGCTTCACGGTACAACATTAATCTTATCGCAACCAACGATACTCATTTTGTAAATGCCGATGATGCCAAGGCGCACGATATTCTGGTATGCCTGAATACAGGCAGGGATTACGATGATCCGAAGCGTATGAAGTATACAGGACAGGAATATCTGAAGTCGCCTGAAGAAATGGAGAAGTTGTTTGCACATTGCCCTGAAGCTATAAGAAATACGCAGGAAATTCTTGAGAAAATTGAAAATTTTGATCTGAAACATGATGTCATACTTCCTTCTTTCCCGCTGCCTGTGGGGTTTACGGATGAGGATGAATACCTGCGCCACCTTACATACAAAGGTGCAAAAAGACTATATCCCGACATGCCTGATAATATCCGCAGCAGGATTGAATATGAACTTGAAGTTGTGAAAGATAAAGGCTTTGCGGGTTATTTTCTGGTGGTATCAGATTACATCCATGCAGCACGTGAAATGAAAGTTTCGGTTGGACCGGGCCGCGGATCGGCAGCAGGTTCAGCCATTGCTTATTGCATAGGCATTACAGGTATTGACCCGGTAAAATACGATCTTCTTTTTGAGCGTTTCCTTAATCCTGAAAGGCCTTCCATGCCTGATATTGACGTGGATTTTGATGATGACGGCCGTGATAAGGTGAAGGATTATGTTGTACAAAAATACGGTGCCGATAAGGTAGCTTCTGTTGTTACCTTTGGCACAATGGCTGCACGTTCGGCAATTCGAGATGTGGCCCGTGTTTTAAAACTGCCTTTGTCGGAAGCAGACAGGTTAGCCAAACTTGTTCCGGCCGATCCTAAAATGACATTGAAGAAAGCTTATAACGAAGTTCCCGAACTGCGTGAAGCAAAAGAAAAAGGTAGTCCGCTTGTTAAAGATACTCTTATATACGCCGAAAAACTTGAAGGTTCTATCCGGCATACAGGTGTACATGCATGCGGTGTTATTATTGGCCGTGATAACCTGATGGAATATCTTCCGTTAAGCACAGCCAAAGATACCGACCTGATGGTTACCCAGTATGAAGGTGAACAGGTTGAGTATGTGGGCATGCTTAAAATGGATTTTCTCGGACTGAAAACTCTTTCCATTATCACCGATGCCATTGAAAATATTGAAGCGCGTCATAGTGTGAAGATCGATATTGAAAAAATTCCGCTGGATGATGAACTTACTTACAAGTTATTCCAGCGTGGCGATACAGTGAGCATATTCCAGTTTGAGTCGGATGGAATGCGTTCAAATCTCAGGGAACTGAAACCAACAAATATAGAAGACCTGATCGCAATGAATGCCTTGTACAGGCCGGGGCCCATGGATTATATACCCTTGTTCATCAATCGTAAAAAAGGAAAAGAGCCTGTTGAATATCCGCATCCATGGCTGGTAAGTATACTGAAACCTACTTACGGCATCATGGTTTATCAGGAGCAGATCATGCAGGCAGCGCAGATCATGGCCGGATATACACTCGGACAGGCCGATTTGTTTCGACGCGCCATGGGCAAGAAGAAGAAGGATGTGATGGAGCAGCAGAAAAGTGTTTTTGTTCAGGGCGCCATGAAAAAAGGAGTTGAGAAGGAAAAAGCTGAAGAAGTTTTTAATGTGATGGAAAAATTTGTTGAATATGGTTTCAACAGATCGCACGCAGCTGCCTATTCTATTATTGCTTATCAAACCGCATACCTGAAAGCCCATTATCCTGCTGAATTCATGGCTGCCGTGCTTACCCGCAACCTGAACGAAATAAAGAAAATCACTTTCCTTATGGATGAATGCAAAAGAATGGGTATCACTGTTCTTGGCCCTGATATCAATGAAAGTGAAATGAAATTTTTTGTCACAAAAAAAGGTGTCATCCGTTTTGGACTGGGTGCCGTTAAAGGCGTTGGCGAATCGGCTGTGGATGCTATTGTAGCGGAACGCAGGGAGAACGGTCCTTTTAAAAATATTTTCAACCTGGCCAAGCGTGTGAACCTCCGCGCATGCAACAAGCGATGCTTTGAAGCACTGGCAATGGCAGGGGCTTTCGATAGTTTTGCCGATGTGCATCGTGCCCAGTTTATTTACCATGACACTAACGACGAAACAAATACCATCGATAAAATAATTAAACACGGGAGCAATATTCAGAGTAAGAAAACGCAATCGCAGCATTCATTGTTTGGAGAAAATGAAGATGCTGATATTCCTGATCCTAAATTACCCGAATGCGAACCTTTGTCGAAGCTTGATTTGCTCAATAAGGAAAGAGAAGTTACAGGAATATATATTTCAGGGCATCCTCTGGAAGATTACAGGATTGAAATAGAAAATTTCTGCAATATTGGTATTAATGAACTCGACAATTTTAAAAATCTTAAAAGCAGAGAACTTGTCTTTGCAGGAATTGTAACCTCGGTGGCGCATAAAACAACCAAGCAGGGCAAGCCTTTCGGCACATTTGTTCTGGAAGATTATGAAGGATCCATACAGATATCGCTGTTTTCAGAAGATTATGTAAAATTAAGGCAGTATCTGGTCAAAGATTATTTTCTTTTTATCAGGGCAAGAGTGGCGCCACGTTACAACCAGGCCGACCAGCTTGAGCTGAAGGTGAGTACCATCAGCCTGCTTTCAGAGGTTCTTAAGAAATTTGTAAACGAAATAACTTTGCAGATACCCTTGGATTTTCTGACTGAAGATCTCATAAAGAAAATATCATCGCATTTGAAAAAAAATACAGGAAATTCGAAAATACGTTTTTCTGTACACGATCACATAGGTAAGGTTTCCGTTGAATTACCCTCCCGAAAAATAAAAGTTGATTCAACTGATTTTCTGAAAGCCATTTCCCAGATTCCCGAGATTAAGTACAAGCTGAATTAAACATTGATTTCAAATTTGTAAAAGATAATTTTACATTTTGAATTTTAAGCTTTGTATTTTGCAATTATTTCTAAACTTAATTTATATTTGCTGAAACAAAAATCGTAAAATATGGTTATAGAATTTACTGATGCGAACTTTGAAGAACTGGTTATCAAATCGGATAAGCCGGTTCTCGTTGATTTCTGGGCAGAATGGTGCGGCCCCTGCAGAATGATTACTCCTATTGTTGTTGAGCTTTCACAGGAATATGAAGGGAAAGCAGTTATCGGCAAAATGGATGTGGATGGAAATCCGGGTATCGCCACCAAGTATGGGATCCGCAATATTCCGACGATCCTTTTCTTTAAAGGTGGTGAGGTTGTTGACAAGCAGGTAGGTGCGGTTCCAAAACAGAAACTGGCTGAAAAGCTGAATGGTTTGATTGGGTAGCACTTTTGCACCAATAATAAAGGAAAATTGATTGGTCATACTTCGACGGCTTCGAACACCCTTCGATAAATTCAGGGTGACATTTCTCAGCCTGACATTACGCAGTGTGATTTTTGATTAATTCATTTTTTTTTTTTATGAATTTTAAGTTTTTCATTGAATCAAACTTTCAACAATAAGGATATACAACAGTTCGGCAATCTTGAACTGGTTGCGCGGCAGGTGGTGGAAGGCTTTATCACCGGGTTGCATAAGAGTCCTTTCCATGGATTTTCTGTTGAATTTGCAGAGCACAGGCTCTATAATAAAGGCGAATCAACGCGCCATATCGACTGGAAACTTTTTGGCCGCACCGAAAAACTTTTTGTAAAACGCTTTGAAGAAGAAACCAACCTGCGTTGCCAGGTGATTATTGATAATTCCTCGTCAATGTACTATCCGGAAGAAAGCAATCCGGGCAAAGGCATTTTTAATAAAATTTCTTTTTCTGTTTATTGCGCTGCCGCGTTAATTTACCTTTTGCGCAAGCAGCGCGATGCTGTAGGGTTAAGTTTGTTTTCTGACGGTGTCGAAATACATACCCTGTCAAAATCAAGTGCAGTTCATCATAAGCATTTATATGCTGAGCTGGAGCGACTGCTTGTGCGCATAACCAATGAGAAACCCAGGAAAACAAATGCAACAGAAGCGCTGCATTATCTTGCTGATAATATTCACAAGCGTTCGCTTATAGTGATCTTCAGCGATATGATGGACAATTCGGCAAAATCGAAGGAATTACTGTCAGCATTGCAGCACCTGCGCCACAATAAACATGAGGTAATCCTTTTTCATGTAGTTGATAAATCGAAGGAAATGAATTTTGATTTCGAGAACCGCCCTTACCGTTTTATTGATCTGGAAACAGGAGAAGAAGTGAAATTACATCCCAACGAAGTGAAAGAGCATTACCGGAAAGCAATGGCCGAATACAAGAACCTGATAAAACTGAAATGCGGGCAGTATTATGTTGACTTTGTAGAAGCCGATGTGAATGAAGGGTTCCGGAATGTGCTGCTGCCGTATCTGTTAAAAAGGCAAAAGCTTTATTGATATCCTGATTATTTTTCTGATTCAAAGGGCGCACCGCAGTTGCAGCAGCCATCCGACGAAAAATACTGCAGTGATTTGCAATAGCGGCATGTAACCAGATTACCACCTTCTCCTTTTTTTACAGGTTTTTTTGAACCTACTGCATGTGCAGATTTTATCATCAGCTGTATAGAGGCAGTAATGGCGCCAACGGGATCGGCCATTTCAAATGCAGTCTCATGAAAATCGGCTGCTAGAATATCCGGCCGTATTCTGAAATACATATGCCTGACATGGATCATGTGATTCACCAGCTCCTGCCTGAATTCATCCGGAAGCGACTGGAATTGCCGTGCTTCATTCGATGAATCTTCGCCTTCTATAAAAACACCCTTGCCAAAGAAAATACGTTTTTCTGAAGCATCTTCCTCGTTCCATTCATCATTAGTTTTTACTTCATTTTCAGCTTTAATTTCCGGATCATATTCCAGATCGATGAAGCCTAAAGGATTTATCATTTTCATTTCAAGGTCAACCTCACCATCAGTAGTGGCGCCTAATTTAACACGCCATGGAAAACCGTCACTATTCCCTTGCAATTCAGCCAGGTCATCGTTTTTTCTTAAAATAACTTTTGAGCCGGGAAAAGTAGCCCCGATTTCTTTAAGGAATTTATCTGATTCCTGCCATTTATCATCATCCGATTTGAGATACCAGTTGCTGAACCGGGAGTTGGATGTATCACCGGTAATTTTTCTGAAAAGTTTATTGAAAAAGTTCATAAGAGAAAATTAAAATGATTTTTCTGTTAAAACGCTTGATACTTACATACAAAATTATTTCTGAGAATTTTTATTTTTTCTGCTTTCTCTGATATAAAAAATAAAAGTCACAATAAACAATCCCAGAAAACCCCATGTAAGAATTCTGTAGTATGGAATTCCATGAGTTGTAGGATTTCCATTTTCAGTTATGCCTGTTGTGGGTGAATTACCTGTTGGTGTAGATAAGGTATCATTGCTGAAAAGCCCTGCGTTCATTGTGTTCAGGCTGTCGGCAATGTCGATGTAGAGCTTACTGTATTTGTAGGCGTTTTCGAAATCACTTATTTTGGCATAAGCTTCTGACAAATCCAGGTAATTATTCTTTATTACAGGTGGTGAATTGATTTCCCTTGCAAATTCGAGGCTGTTGAGAAAGAAACCAATAGCTGTTTCATAGGCATCATTTTTAAAATAGTGATCACCTTTGTCATTAAGAAGAGTGGATACATCGGCTATATTGCCTTGCTCCAATTCGAGCATTATGGATTGAAAGAAATAGTTCAGTGCACTGTCTTCTTCATTTCTGGCTTCATAATAAAGGCCTGTGTTTCGTAGGGAGCGGGCAATCCCGCTTTTGTCTTTAATACTTTTTGCTGTGGAAAGAGCCTTGTCAATAAAGGGTTTTGCCTTTTCAGTCATTCCGCTGTCAAGCAGGGAAGAACCAATATTACTGTAACACAAAGCAACATTATACC
This sequence comes from Bacteroidota bacterium, assembly GCA_043801235.1. Taxonomy (GTDB): domain Bacteria; phylum Bacteroidota; class Bacteroidia; order Bacteroidales; family CG2-30-32-10; genus DAOQAK01. Next base: position 6,657 of record JAZDMF010000351.1, read on the forward strand.
TGTCATCCAGTTTTGTATAAATATCCAAAGCCTGTTCGTAATAAATTATGGACATGGCGTATTGCTTTGTTTCGTTGTACAATGCACCGATATTGATTAATGATAGGCCCGCACAATAGTCATAATCTATTAACTGAACAAGCTCCAGTGATTTTTTGTAGTATTCAAGCGCTTTAGCATAATTACCCTGAAGGTGATACACCTGCCCTATATTGATTAGGCTTTCTGCAATTCCTGATGTATCCTGTTTCTTCTGGTCAAGGTTCAATGATTGCTGAAAGAAATATAATGCCTGGTCATATTTTCCGAACTCCGAATAAAACAGTCCCAGATTATTATCACATGCCGAAATCCCTTCATCATCTGCCAATGCTTCATAAAGTTTAAGGGATATTCTTGTGGCAGCTGCGGCCTCGTTAAATTCTCCAATATAATAATAGGCGATACCAATGTTTCTATTTGAAAGGGCTTTTCCTTCTTCAATGCTTAAAGATTCAGATAAAGCCAGCGCTTTTTCAGCAAGGACAAGAGATTGAGAGGGATCAACATCACGCAGGTTAACACTGAGCCGGTTAAGGATGAAAATTTTTCCGCTGTCGCCGGAAGCAAGCAAACATCTGAAAAGGCTGTCGTTTTCAGATGCAAAGCCGACGGAAAAACCCAGCGAAATAAAAATAAAAAACAAAATCCTCATCAGGGAATCTTTATGAATTGATGTTAGTATATCAATAGATTATAGCAAAAAGCAAATATAAAATAGCAAATATTTTTCTTTTTTTCTTCATGCATTATCAATAGACACTGCAATTTTATATTTTCTGTTTTCAGAATCTTTTCCGTAACATGAGAGGTGAAAAGAATATTGAATAATCTCTATGTCATAAAAAGATTTTATAAGTTCATTATTTTTCAACAGGATTTACATGAATAGGGAAGCGTACGCTGAAAGTTGTTCCCCTGCGTTCTTCTGTTGTAAAACCGGCAGTGCCTTTTAAAAAACGCTCGGCAAGAAGTTTTACGCTGTAGGTGCCAAGCCCCCTTGTTTTGCTTTTGGTTGAAAAGGAGCGTTGAAAAATCTGAAACTGTATTTCTTCGGGAATCTTTCCCTGATTGTTCACAGTGAATTCTATCTTGTCGTCCGATTTTGAGCAGGAAATAACAATGGTTTCTCCTTCAGGGGAAGCTTCCAGTGCGTTTTTCAATAAATTGATCAGGATTCTTTTCAGCAATGGCGGATCGGTGGTGAATAAAATATTTAAGGAAGAATTTGTGATGCTGATCTTTTTGTTTTTTTGCCACCGCCGACATTTCCATGATATTTATTACTTCGTTTATTAAATCCAGTGATCCGGCTTTTTCATAATTCACCTCCAGGTCGCCGTTTTCAGCTTCGTTGAGTGAGCGCTGGGAAAGGATTTCGTCAATAAGATTTTTAGCGGCACCGGCAGCCATTTTTGTGTATTTCTTTTTTTTCCGCGGGTCATTTGCCATTTCAATCATCTCAAGTAATCCGCTTAAGCTTCCGGCGATATTGATGATGTCATGATAAAAAATGCTTTCCAGCCAATGCCGTCTTTTTGTGTCGCTGACATCAGTTAATGACAGCAAAATGTATTTTGATGTCTTTATGTTTAAGGGTGTTGCTGTAACCAGAAAATCGTATGCAGTGTGCGATTCATTGTTTTTCGTAATAATCCGGCATTCTTTCTGAACGGGTGCTGATTCCTCCATGCATTGTTTTATGGCAAGGGCGGCGCCGCAAACAGTGCATTCTTCATTTGTTCCGCAGCCGCAGGGAGTTTTATCAGAATATTGGCAACCCAGCATTTCACCGGGGCGGTGTCCGAGAATTTGTTTGATGTTATCGAACCCCAGGGTATTTTGGGTTTTTGTGTTGGCAAAAATAATCTGGCGGTGGGAATTCAATATAAGTGTATATGAAGATACGGCATTGAGAATTTCATTCAGGTTCTCAAGTGAAAGAATATCCTTATATGTTTTTTCGATAACTTTCTGTGTAAGCTTTTCAGCCGGAAGAAACCGGGTGTATAAATTTGTATTCAGCATAGATGTAATTTTTACAAAGATAAAAAAGAGGATGAATAAAGAAAACTTCGTAGTTGCCTAACAGGAGCAAAATTAACCAAATTAGCCGATACGCCTATTATATTTTGAGGGTTTTTATACATGAAACGTGGTAAATTATTGCATTTTATGAGATTCCTCACTTCCTGCCCGTCCGGCAGGCGGGCGTTCGGAATGACAATTTTATTTATAAAGAGAGCGGGCTTATTTGCTGGGGGGCGACGCCCCCCCGCCAAAAAGCCCGCTCATAAAAGCAC
>JAZDMF010000358.1:0-7171 GCA_043801235.1 Bacteroidota bacterium
CTTTTCGCGTTGTAATTTAAAATGCTCTATGCATGACTCTTCATCAGGGAAATAACTCCCAAAGTCAAGTAAATTCATGAGTTTTATTTCTTGCAAAGGTGCTAATTTTGTTTTGGGTGCACAACCCGATAGTCATTAAAAATAAATTATAAACAAAAGCCCTGAAAGGGCGTAATAAAATCAATCATGTCACAATCACTTGTCAAAATGTACTTGCATATTGTCTACAGCACAAAACATCGTTCCAAAGTTTTAGTTCCCGAAATTCAGCCAGATTTGTTTGCCTATACTGGGGGTATTTGTAATAATTTGGAATGTCAACCCATCAAAATTGGCGGATATCTTGACCATATCCATATACTGTGTTTATTATCGAAGAAAATTACTTTGATAAATTTCTTACAGGAAATCAAAACCAGTTCATCAAAGTGGATCAAGACACAAGGGAAGTGCTTTTCACAATTTCACTGGCAGGACGGGTATGGAGCATTTTCTGTAAGTCCAAATCAAGTTCAGATTGTATCAAATTACATTTCGAAGCAAAATGAACATCACAAAAAAGTTCTTTTTGAAGATGAATACCGTACCTTTCTTAAAGAATACAATATTGAATATAATGAACGGTATGTGTGGGATTAGTTCTTTAGCCCTTACAGGGCAATGCTCTGTATAATTAGTTTTCTGCGCAGGGCTTCACCCTGCGTTTATTTATATTTATTAACCCTTTCAGGGTTATTTTTAATGCATCAATTACTTCTGTATTTTACACACAGCACATCAAAATATTATTTTCCCTATAATTTACAAGACCGGAAAATAAAATATTTTTATTTTAACTTTCTTCATTTTCCTTTATTTTTTAAGATTTAATAAATAAAATGCTTATGCTAAAATGGAATTGGTGAAAATAATTCTCTAAATACGAAACCCCGCATTAATGAGGGGTTTCGTATTTAGGTATAAAAAAAAATCTCTAAATTGCTGTTATTTCCTATATCATATCAAAAGTTAAATTTACTGACAGGTGATATCAATATAATTCGTATCCCAGCAATACCAGTCACTGTCGCCGAAATGAAGGGAATCACTGACATGTCCGTATTTTTGAGTGGTGTTCCATTCAATGCTTGTAAGGTTGTTCATTCCTTTATTGTAAATATAATAATAAGCATTATAAGTAGTGTTGGTAGTTATGCCGTAGGCTATATATCCGCCGTTTTCGGCACCGCCCGGAATTATATTGGTATATGTAATATCGGAAGTTCCGTTGTTATCATTTCTATGCCAGACTATTCCTAGCAATTCTTTATTGCTGTTCGGATTATCATAAAGCGTCCATGTTCCCTGTGAGTTATCAAGCTGTGAATCGCCTGAATACCAGAGAAAATCCTGGAATCCATTTTGCTGTGAAATATACATTTCCCAATGTACCGTACTCCCAGACACCTGGGCTTTAAGTTTTGCAGAATAGGTAACAAGCACAGTAAAATCATATTTCCATACCCATGCGTTATCCTGGTTACTCCATGTGCCCTGATAACTGAATGCATGAATAAAGGAAGCCACCGGCACAGCAAGTCCCACCGTTAATATTACATTCCACACAACCACATTTCCCGCAGCAAACACATAATTGCTGTACTGGCTGATAGAATCCGGTTTTGTACCGTGAAATTTTGAAGTTACCTTGGTAGAATCAAGATCGGAAAAATTCATTATAAAAGAAGACTGTGGCGGAACAGAAGGCGGATCGCCGTGATCTTTCTTACATCCCTGCTGAATGACAATAGCCACCAGCATGAAAGCTGACAGTAGAGTAATGCGCATCTTTTTCATAGTTTATTTGTTTAAGTTTTCTGATAATTATTATTTCTGAACAATAAAAATACGATAATCGGGTAAATTAATTTGATAATTTTAAAAATATTCAGATAATCAGCAAAATTACAAATACCATATATTTGTGAACAAGGGTATAAATACCTGTTTTAAAAAAATTACGTTTATGGTACCAATGTATGATTTATACATAGCTGAATAATAATTAGCACATGTCAAACCTCAAAATACAGGTGCAACAAGGATTTGAGAAATCTAAAAAAATTATCGAACTATTAATTATCATAAAAACCGGAAAAATAATCTTCCAAGTATGGTACAGATTTCCTTAAATTCCGGAATATTTACAGAATAATATTTAAGTATTTGCTTGTTTTTTTTTGAAATCAATCGTATTTTTGAAAATTGTATAAGAAATGTTTTGAAAATTACCAAATGTTTACATTAAAATTATCGCTATGAAAAAAATCTCCATTCTATTAATTTCTGTTTTAATAATAAATAAGGTTCAAACCCAACCCTGGGTACAACAAACAAGCGGTGTCACTTCAAGTTTAAATAGCATTTATTTTACAGATGCCAATACAGGTTATACCTGTGGTGATGGAGGGATAATTCTAAAAACAACAAATGGAGGCACAAACTGGAATTCTTTGACAAGCGGAACTATTGCACAATTAAATTCTGTTTTTTTTACAAGTTCTACTACAGGTTATGTTGTCGGAGGATCTGGGGCAATTCGCAAAACTACGAACAGCGGCACAAACTGGAATGCACAAACGAGCACAACATCTAATTACTTGTATGGTGTATATTTTACAGATTCAAATAACGGGTATACCGTTGGATGGAGTGGTACTATTTTAAAAACCACGAATGGAGGTTCAACCTGGGTGCTGAAAACAAGCGGTACGACTGCCCCCTTATATTCAGTTTTTTTCACCGGTACCAGTACAGGATATGCAGTTGGTGGTACTTCAGGCAGTTTAATTTTAAAAACAATAGACGGAGGTACTAACTGGACACCACAGACCTGCAGCGCGACAAATTCTTTACGTTCCGTTTTTTTTACCGGTGTTGATACCGGTTATGTCGCAGGTTATGATGGTAAAATATTTAAAACCACCGATGGTGGTGCAAACTGGATTTCACAAACCAGCGGTGTTACTATCAATATTCAATCGATATATTTTCCTGATGAAAATACCGGGTATGCAGTGTGTAATGCCGGTTATGTTATAAAGACCACAAATGGAGGCTCGAACTGGACAGCATCCGCAACCATTGCTACGGATGTGTTAATGTCCGCTTTCTTTACCGGTGTTAATAACGGATATGTGAGTGGAGGAAATGGCACAATCATGAAAACCACCACTGGCGGAGAGCCCTGTACCATTACTGCAAATGCAGGTACCGACCAAGCTATATGCTCGGGACAATCTGCAACGCTTACTGCGAGTGGCGGATCTACTTATTCATGGAGCACAGGGGCAAATACTGCTTCAATAATTGTCTCTCCTTCCTCTACAACAACATATACAGTAACAGCTACCAGCAGTAATGACTGCACGGCATCAGATAATGTTATTGTGAACTTGAGTGCAGGAGGCCCTGCCGGTATAAGCATTGCAGCCAATCCAACAGGTTCTATATGCTCTGGTACCAGTGTTACCTATACTGCAACACCTACCAACGGAGGCACACCTGCATATCAATGGCAACTTAACGGGACAAATATTTCAGGAGAAACAAATTCCACTTACACCACTACAACCCTCGCATCAGGCGATAACATCGCCTGTGTAATGACCAGCAGTTTATCATGTGTAACAGGTTCACCTGCCACATCGAATTCAATTACAAAGACTGTTTATCCGAGTATTCCTGTGAGCATCAGTATTGCTGCAAATCCTTCCGGAGGAATTTGCACCGGCACCAGTGTTACCTTTACGGCAACACCAACAAACGGTGGGGCCAGCCCGGCATTCCAGTGGAAAAAGAACGGAACAAATATCACAGGAGCAACTACTACTACATATACTTCCTCAACTTTGGCTAACGGAGATATAATAACCTGCACACTTACAAGTACGGTTACATGTCCTTCGGGCAATCCTGCCACATCGAACAGCATAACTATGACTGTTTCATCTTCGCTTCCTGCAAATGTAAGCATAGCAGCCAGTCCAGGCGTAATAATATGTTCTGGTACCAGCGTAACTTTTACAGCAACCCCAACAAATGGGGGAACCCCCAGCTATCAGTGGAAAATAAACGGATCAAACATTTCAGGAGCGACGAATTCAACATATACTTCTTCCATATTATCAAACAACGATAATATTACATGTGTAATGACAAGCAGCCTGACATGTGCCACCGGCTCACCAGCTACATCGAACATACTTACTGTGACAGTCAATCCCAGCATACCGGCGAGCGTAAATATTGCTGCAATTCCGGGTATTACAATATGTTCAGGAACAAGTGTAACATTTACCGCCACTCCGGCCAACGGTGGTGCCTCACCTGCATTTCAATGGAAAAACAATGGAACAAATATCAGCGGTGCTACAAACTCAACTTATACCTCATCGACCTTAGCTAACGGTAATGCTATTACCTGTATAATGACTTCAAATGCTACTTGTGTAACCGGATCGCCGGCTACATCAAACACACTGACAATGACAGTAAATCCAATATTACCTGTAAGTGTAAGCATAGCAGCCAGTCCAGGCGGGCCAATATGTTCCGGCAACAGTGTTACTTTCACTGCAACACCTACAAATGGTGGCTCTTCTCCAACATACCAGTGGCAGAACAATGGAACGAACATTTCTGGTGCAACTAATTCAACTTATACCTCATCATCATTGGCTGACGCTGATGCCATTACGTGTATAATGACATCTGCATTATCTTGTGTAACCGGATCACCAGCATCATCGAATACTTATAACCTGACCGTGTATATTACAATCGCCGATGCCGGAACAAATCAAATTATTTGTGCTGGTCAACCCGCAACTCTTACTTCATTCGGAGGAGGAACATATTTATGGAGCACAGGAAGTAATAATCAATCTATTTCAGTATCTCCAGCATCCACAACTATATATACTGTTACCGTAACAAACAATGGATGCAGTGCAACAGATGATGTTGTTGTTACCGTGAATGCATTACCCAATGCTAATGCTGGAAATAATGTTACCATTTGTCTGGGTGATTCAACAACTCTGAATGCAACAGGAGGTATTACTTTTGTATGGAATCCTTCTGCAACCCTTACCGATGCAAATATTGCAAACCCTGTTGCATCGCCTACATCAACTACAACATATACTGTTACAGTTACCGATACAAACGGGTGTTTAAATTCAGATAATGTTACTGTAACAGTAAGTTTTCTTTCTGCCAATCCAATATCGGATGTTGATATTTGCCTTGGCTCTTCAACTATTCTGAGTGCAAGCGGTGGAACAACATATGAATGGAGTCCCGGAACAGGATTAAGTTCTACTACCGTTTCTAATCCAACAGCTAGTCCTGTAACAACGACTAATTATGTTGTTACCATTACCAACGCTGACGGATGTACGGCCACGGATGATGTAACGGTTACAGTTAACCTCCTGCCAACTGCAAATGCCGGAACAGATACAACAATATGTGATGGTTCATTTACCAATTTATCTGCCAGCGGAGGATCAACATACTCATGGAGTCCCGGAACCGGATTGAGTGCAACAAATATCAGCAACCCTGTCGCCAGTCCTTCTGTGACTACAGTTTATATTGTTACTGTAACGGATGCGAATGGTTGCACTGACAGTGATGATGTTCTGATAACCGTTAACCCTATTCCTCCAACTCCTGTTATTTCGCTGGCTGGAAATATTCTGACATCTGATGCTGACAGCTCAAATCAATGGTATCTGAACGACACTCTTATTGCTGGTGCAACAGACACAAATTACACAGCAACTGAAAGCGGGAACTATTATGTTATTGTAACCATCAACGGATGTTCATCCGATACATCAAATATTATTTCGATGACGGTGGGTATTGATGAAGTTTATTTTAATAATGACTTTACTATTCATCCAAATCCTGCTACATGTGAAATAGAAATCTCATTAGCAGAAAAATCAGAAATTGAAATTTTAAACATCAAGGGTCAGCTCATAAAAACAATTAATACTGAAGAAGATTTCATCAGAATTGATATTTCTGGGTTTGCAAGAGGGATGTATTTTGTGAAGGTTAAAACCGAAGAAGGGGTTGAAGTGAAGAAGTTCATTAAAGAATAATGTCATTTGTCCGCCAGTTGGCGGACGTCATTTATAGTCATTACGCTTCGTCGACATTTACTGTTAATGGTCAATAGTTTAAAAAATGGGATGAATTCTGAACTTTGTTTTGTTATAAATTCTCTAGCAAAAAATCTGTCATTTTTTAAATAGATGAAATCTTGTCACACAATATAAACCTTAAAGCATAATCCTTATTTAGGTTTATATATATTTGCTTAAAAAACACGCACAACATTTGTTTTCTAACGTTTTATTTCATATCTTTACTTTTTAAATAAACCCGAAACCATGAAAAGAATTTTCCTCTTTTGTGTCATATTTCTTTGTTGGATTGTCGTTGCAAATGCACAAAGCAATTTTGCCGATTCAGCAATTTTTAATAAAACAGAAGAATTAATTAACTTCTCTAAACTTAATACTGAACATTCTTTAAATGATAGTATTTACTCCTGGCGTTGGGATACACTCACCAATGAATGGAAACTTAGCGGAAGAACCATAGATATTCTTTATAACACCAATAATGATTTAACATACCTATTATCACAAAACTGGACCAATTCAATATGGGTTAATGCTGTTCAAATCGCAATTACATACGATGCCAATAATAATACAACAAGTGCAACATGGCAACGGTGGAACGATACCACATGGGTTAATTTCTCACAAGGCATCTATACCTACGATGTCAGCAATAACAGGTTGAGTTTTTTATTTCATTTCTGGAATGATACCTCATGGACTGATGACTGGTTATGGACTTATACTTACGATACCAACAACAATCTAATAAGTGAATTATCACAGCAATGGGACGGTTATGCATGGCAGGAATACGCTACATACAGTTTTTCTTACGATGTAAATAATAACCTGATAAGCAAATTAACTGAGTACACTAGTGTAAAGATTTGTTAATTAGTTTACTTTATGTATATTTGCTGAAAATTTACATATGGCAAGTATAGAAAAAATTATTTTAACAGAAGAAGAAGAACAGGAATTAC
>JAZDMF010000410.1:0-4567 GCA_043801235.1 Bacteroidota bacterium
ATGCCACCGGCAGCAGTAAAACCGGATAATGAAATTGTTGATATTGAACCAGGGCACATAGAGCTTGGTGATGCAGAGGCAGTTCCGGCGGTAGGATTTCCGGAACATGGAAGAAGAACCCGTACATTGTCAATACCTGTATTTTCGCCTGAGCTTCCCCAGTCTGATGTTGCCAGGAATCTTATTACACATGTAGCTGATGTGGAAGTTATATCCGCTGATTGCGGAGTCCATGATGATACGTTGGTTAAATTGAGCATGGTTGTGGGAAATGTTGCACCGCCATCAGTGGAAAGTAAAACATCCATCTTGTCGTTTGGAGTAGCAGTTCCGGGGTTTATATAATCGAAAAACAATGTTTTGGTACCGGCGGGGCTCATATCTACATACAGATCAAAAGAACCGGTTGTTCCAGATGATGCGTTATAACTGTTGAATTCAGCAGAAAAAGAGCCATCGGAACTTACTGGTGTATACAAACCGGTATTAGAGCTCCATCCGGCAGCAGCAATACCGTCATCGTGTCTTCTCCACGAATTGTTCCCTGTTTTCGGGGTATTCAGCCAGTTATTAGCAGGAACATCCCTGATATCACAACTGCTGATCCAAGGTCCTTCGAAACTTTCGGTAACAGGGAGCGTAGCATAAACAGGTGATAATATCGTCAGCAGGCCGCTTGCAGAATTTTCCGAAAGGCTGCTGTTGGTGCATGTTACAACACAGCGGTAATATGTACTTGTAACAGGAGAAGCAGAGTAGCTTGCTGAGGTAGCGCCGCCGATATTGGTCCATACGGTGTTATCGGGAGATGACTGCCACTGAAAAGTTATGCCACCGGCAGCAGTAAAACCGGATAATGAAATTGTTGATATTGAACCAGGGCACATAGAGCTTGGTGATGCAGAGGCAGTTCCGGCGGTAGGTGCTCCCGAGCAGGCAGAACCTTGCGTATAGTCAAATTTCATATTAGGCCTGCTGGTGCTGGTTGATTCACCAGCCAGGGTACAACCGGTTGAAGCATCCATGTCTGCGTAACATACAGTATTACCAGCTGTTGTAGTGCAATAAACAGGGTCGTCGGACGTGTAACTTGTATTATCAAAGCATGTTTCAATTACAATATTATCAGTTCCATTCCATGTAAAATTCGTTGAGAAATTATGTAAGTTCCATCCTGCTGCCGTTGTATAATTATTATTATAAACAGATGAGAATGCAGGTGCCAGCCATGTTGCTGATGAAAAGCCGGAAGCGGTGGTATGTCCTATTTTTATAGTAAAGCCAGAATATGCTTGTGTACTTTCTTTTGATGATACATTGAAAGAAAGAGAACTAAAAGTGCTTCCGGGTGTAATTCCGGCAGCAGACAATTCAGCTGTTGTAATGATATATTGAGACCTGGCATCATGATAGTACCCTCTGTACGGATAAGTTATTGTGGACGTTCCGCTGCCAATTATTACACAAGTATTTATAGTTAGCAGAATGCTTGCAGAATTTTCCGAAAGACCGCTATTGGTACATGTTACAATACAGCGGTAATATGTACTTGTTGCCGGAGAAGCAGAATAGCTTGTAGCGGTAGCGCCCCCGATGTTGGTCCATACTGTGTTATCAGGAGATGACTGCCACTGAAAAGTAATGCCACCGGCAGCTGTAAAACCGGATAATGAAATTGTTGAAGTTTCTCCTGTGCATACAGAAGCCGGCGATGCAGAGGCAGTGCCGGCAGCAGGTGCTCCTGAACAAGGGACAGCAGGTGTATAGTCAAATTTCATATTAGGCCTGTCCAAACTCGTCCATTCCCCTGTTAAAGAACAGCCTGCACCGCCATCGACTTCTGCATAACAAACGGTATTAGAGGCAGTAGAAGTATAATATACCTGGTCGTTACTAGTGTAACCAGTATTATCGAAACATGTTTCTACAACAATATTGCTGGCACCATCCCACGTAAAACCCGTTGAAAAAGTATGAAGATTCCAGTCAAGGGCTGTAGGATAATTTCCATTATAAACAGTGGTAAAAGCAGGTGTAAACCATGAGGCAGAGGCAAAAACAGAAGTAGCGGTATGCGCTATTTTTATTGTAAAACCTGTATATTGCTGTGTGCTTGCTTTTGAAGATACATTAAAGGATAAAGAAGTCAATGTACTACCCGGAGTCAGCCCGGCAGTTGTAAGTTCTGCTGCCGGAATGATATATTGTGTCCTGCCATCTTCATAAAGTCCTCTGTATGGTCCATAACTGGTAGTGGATACTCCGTTACCTATAGTTATTGTTTGCGCAAATAAATTACCTGTATGCAAAAACTGGAAAATGGCAAATGTCAAAACCAATTTTGAGAATAATTTGCTTTTCATATTAATATTTTTTAATGGATATAAATTTCAAAATTCAGTTAGCTTTATATCTTAATCTTATAATCTTTATATTATATAAGATTAAAACTGCAAATATACAATATTTAAAGCCAAAGTCAATAAGTAAACACTTAACTTATTGCTGAATATATTATGAATGGTCATCTAAATTGATTTTGGTGAAAATCTATATATAAATTCACAAAAGTACATATAGGGAAAAGTTTACTATATTGACAAATAGAATGCGTTAATAAATAAAATAGAACTTATTCATTAATTATTTTCACCTCAGTCCTTCTGTTTTTTGCTTTTCCTTCCTCGGTGGAATTATCTGCAACAGGAAGGGTGTCACCAAAACCTTTGGCTGTTACACGCGATGCAGCAATCCCCTTTTTTAAAAGATAATTTCGTACAGCATCAGCACGGTTTTGTGAAAGAGTTTGATTGAGTTCAGGAGTGCCTGTATTGTCGGTGTGCCCGTCGATTTCAATCACCATGTCCGGTTTTAATTTCATCACTTCAACAAGGTCGTTCAGGGCTTTGTACGATTCGGGTTTAAGTGTTGCAAGGCCGGTATCGAAAAAAACATTATCCAGCGTATACACTTTTGCAGGTTCTATCTGAATCGTAAGCTCTGATGTGTATTTTCCGGCAGCGCAGGGAATCTCAACTTCGCTGTAAGCCGTGCTGTCGGTAAATTCCTTATACAAAATTTTATACGTATCGCCTTTCGGAAGAAGGATGGAAAATTTACCAAGAGCATTGGTGGTATCGGAAAAAACTTTTTTATTTTTCATTCCTGAAAAAATAATAAGGTCGTTTGCACGTGGCACATTTTCAAAATTCGTAACGGTAACATTTACCAGCACTTCTGTTTCGGTGGGCTTCAGGATTTGGGTAAAAGCTATATTTATGAAAAAAATAAAAAATGAAATTAACGTATAGGTTCTCATGATGTCAAAATTATATAAATTTACATAAATTAAACGAAATGTTCAGGGCGATTATTGTATTATTTCTGGTAACAGTTGCTGTGTGCTGTAATTCTCAGGATTTTATTTTTACTCAGAATCATCCTGGCATACTTTACCAGAACCCCGGATTTGCAGGTATTGAGACAGATCCGACTATCCGTACCACGTATCAGAGCAACCTTGCATACAGCATGCTTTATGGTTCATTTGATGCGTATTCCTACAAGTTGCATGGGGGGCTGGGAGTATATGTTGGCCAGCGCTGGAGCAATGCGGTTTCCGGAATTTTTTCATCAGCCGGTGCCATCTATTCTCCTTCTTTCAGAATAAGCGACAGTACATTTTTCAAGCCTTCGCTGCAATACGGCATTTCAAATTATTTCAGCGAATACACAGGGTCGCCGCTTCCGCATTCCAATTACCAGGATAACTATTCATGGGGAAGTCTGGGTGCCGGATTGAGTTTTATACATAAAAATAGTTTTGCTGGAATCGTTTTGCATAACGTCAACCAGCCCTTGCCAGGCAATGGCTATGGAAAAATACCTATGGATATTATTGTTTCGGCAGGAACTCTGATAAATATTACAAAAAATACGAATGCTTCAAAGAAAATACTCCTGATGCCTTCCATATTTTATGGAATACAGAGTGATTACTGGTATTATAATGCAGGTGCTGAATACAGGAAGTCTGCATTTCTGTGCGGATTAAGAGTTATTAATTATTCATCCGATGGAATGTATTATGATAAATTTGTGGATTACTTATGCGCCGAACTCGGGCTGCGTTTCAACCGCCTGCGCCTGGTATACAGTCATGATTTTTCATTCAACAACTCAAACGACAGCCAGAATGAATTTACGCTTTGCATCTCCTTCGCACGGACCAATGTAAAAGGTAAGAACAGCGGGTTATACAACATGCTTCTGTAGAAGCAATGTAAAATAGCAAATTTAAAAACTTTATCATCATAAATATATAATGTCTGGCTGAATTTATCGAAGCCGACTAAGTGTATTCGCAGCCTGAAACAAATCCAAAATGTTCATTCCTCGATAAGGTTTTCGACAAGCTCAACCTGACATTACTCGGAATGACATTTGGTTAGATAAAAAACCAAAGAACTTTCGGCAAATTTTATCTATTACAAATTGTAGCAAAAGCGCAGTTTTTGCATGTTTCCAGGTCGGGCGTCTGTGAAAATGGAATGCTGCTGTCGAAAAT
>JAZDMF010000425.1:0-9288 GCA_043801235.1 Bacteroidota bacterium
GAGCACCTCAAAAAAAGAAACTGCCCTTTTTATTGCGGCCTTTAACAAATAATTTCCAAAATAATTCATCTTCTTTAAAGTTAAAATTTTACCTTTGCCTGCTTTTGACAAAAAAATAAACTAAAATATACGAAATGAGGCGAATATTATTTTTTATCATGCTGCTGGCAGTCACATTTTCCCTGCAAGCACAGAACCCGAAAGTAACGGGAACCGTGTTTGATTCCGAAACGGGGAAAGTTGTTCCGGGCGCCACTGTCCAGATAGGAAGCATCCAGGCGAAAACGAATGCCGACGGATTCTTTGAATTAATCAACATTCCGGCAGGAAAAGCAAGTGTCACAATAACATTTGATGGTTATGACACTCAGACTTCCGCTGTGGATATTACTGCTACTGAAACCAAATTAGGAGCTTTCGGAATAAAACCTGTATCATTTTACAACAGTGAAAATTCAGGAATTTCGGAAGTCAGCCTTTCATCAATGGATTTCGAAGATGAAAACAAGGGGCAGAACATTTCCGGTCTTTTGCATTCCACAAGCGATGTTTTTGTAAACACAGCAGGCTATACACTTGGAGCCGCTTATTTCCGCATACGCGGATACGATTCGGAAAACTCTAATGTGTACATCAGCGGGTTAAAAATGAACGATCCCGAAAACGGCCGTCCTTCGTGGTCGGAATGGGGCGGACTGAACGATGCCATGCGCAACAAGGAAGTTGTAAACGGACTGGGTGCATCACGTTTTTCTTTTAGCGCCGTTGGCGGATCAACAAACATTGTCACCCGCCCGTCATTGCAGAGGAAGCAGAACAAAATATCGTATGCCCTTTCGAATAAATCGTATGTTCACCGCGTGATGTACACTTATTCCACCGGCCTGATGGACAACAACTGGGCTTTCACGCTCAGCGGTTCCCGCCGCTGGGGCAACGAAGGTTATGTTCAGGGTGTTTTTTATGATGCATACGCTTACTTCCTTGCTGCCGAAAAGAAACTGAACGACAAACACAGCCTGGCGTTCACTGTTTTCGGATCTCCTACTAAACGCGGGATGCAGGCCGCAGCAACACAGGAATGTTACAATCTGCTGGATAACAATTATTACAATCCAAACTGGGGATTTCAGGGTGGTGAGATCAGAAATGCCAAAGTCAAGAATTTCCACGAACCCATGTTCATTCTTAACCATTACCTGACACTGAATCCAAAAACAAAAGTCACCACCTCCCTCGGCTATTCTTACGGAAAAAACGCAACATCTTCACTCAACTGGTACAATGCACCTGATCCGCGCCCTGATTATTACAGGTATCTGCCGAGCTATTCATTGCTTGACACACTCATTGATCCTTCAGTTGCTGAAACCATTGCAGACAGTTGGGCAAATGATGCAAATGAACATCAGATTAATTGGGACCATCTTTACCAGGTGAATTATCTCGCCAACAATACCGGTGCACAGGCAAATTATGTAATTGAAGACCGCAGGAACGACCATTCGCAGATCATGCTTAATTCTCTGCTGAATTATCAGAAAACTGATAACCTTATTATAAGCGGCGGACTGGAATTAAGCAAATATACCGGCTATCACTTCAAAACCATAAAGGACATGCTGGGCGGAGAATACTGGCTGGATATTGATCAGTTTGCTCTGACCGATTTCCCTACGAACCCCGATGCTATGCAGAATGACCTGAACAATCCCGACAGGGAAGTGAAGGAAGGCGACCGCTATGGTTACGATTATAACATTAATGAAAATTTCGGATTGCTATGGGGACAGGCCGAATTCAGCTATAATAAAATTGATTTTTTCGGCGCTGCCAATCTTTCTTATACTTCATTCTGGAGGCAGGGAAATATGAAGAATGGCCGTGATCCTGAAAATTCATACGGCGATTCTGAAAAAAGCAATTATTTTAATTACGGCATCAAGGCAGGTGCAACATATAAAATAAGCGGACACAATTATGTAATTGGAAATGCAATGTATATGACAAGAGCACCTTTTGCCAAAAATGCATTTGTATCACCTGATATAAAAAACACACTGGTTACAGGCATTACAAGCGAAACAATTTTATCGGGCGATATCAGCTATATTTACAAAAGCCCTAAGGTAAGCGCAAGGCTCACTGCATACGAATCAATAATGACAGGCGGATCAAAAGTTATTTCATATTACCATGATGATTATAAAACTTTCGTGAACATGACCATGACCGGTATTGATAAAGTACTGCAGGGATTTGAACTTGGAACTGAATACAAGGCAACAAGCACCATCAGTGTTATAGGTGTTGCCGGAATAGGTAATTACAGGTACACTTCAAGGCCCACGGCTACAGTTTCGCTTGAAAACATGGCGCAGCCTGATATCACTGAAACTATTTACCAGAAGAATTTTTATGTAAGCGGAACACCGCAGAATGCGTTTTCGCTTGGCGTAAAGTATGCACATCCGAAATACTGGTACTTCAATGCCAATCTGAATTACTTCGATAAAATGTATCTCGATTTCAACCCGGAAAGAAGGACGCAGGAAGCCATCTACATGATGGGTGAAGGCGATACAACAATCAATAACATCACCCGCCAGCAGAAGCTGGATGGTGGTTTTACCATGGATGCTTCACTCGGAAAATCGATCCGGTATAAAAAATATTTCATCAACATCAATTTCAGTGTGAGCAATATCCTGAACAATCAGAGTCTGATTACAAACGGTTACGAACAGATGCGTTTTGATTTTGAAAATAATAACATCAATAAATTCCCACCGAAATATTTTTATATGTTCGGCAGAACATTTTATCTGAATGCATCCATCAGGATCTAAAATAAAAATTCAAAATATATACAACAACAATAAAACTTAACATTATGAATAGAATCAATAAAATTTTTGCAGGTCTTTTAATCATCACAGGATTGACATTCCTGAGCAGCTGCGTGAACGATGAATTCGACACACCTGATATCAACATCCCAAGTGTTGATTTTGAATCAAACACCACTATATATGATTTGAAAAACATAATTTACCAAGGTATTCTTGACACAATAACCACTGATGTCATCATCCAAGGTATTGTGGTTGCCAATGATGAATCAGGCAATTTTTACAAAAAACTCATGCTGCAGGACAATAGCGGCGGTGTTGAAGTTGCGCTTGACAAAACCGATCTCTATACTGAATACAGGCTCGGCCAAAAAGTTTATATAAAATGCAAAGACCTATGGTTGGGCGAATATGGCGGAAAAGTGCAGCTGGGATACATCTATAATGGAGACATCGGCCGTATTCCCGAAATCTACATCAATGACCATCTTTTCCTTGACAGCCTTCCGGGAGCCATTCCCGCACCTATAGTAAAAAGCACATTCGCTTTTACCAATGAAGAACTTGACATGTTAATAAGACTTGACAGCGTTACATTTGAAACACCCGGTGAAGTATATTCTGTTTCAACAGGAACAACAAACAGGAACATGCTCGACAAAGACGGTACCATACTTATCCTACGCACAAGCAACTACGCTAATTTTGCAGGAAGCACCATGCCTGATGGTGTGGGTACCGTAACAGGGATATTAAGCTATTATGACGGTGACGGATTCCAGTTCTACATCCGCGACCTGAATGATGTCAGCGGTTTCGACAACAGCATCAAGACCATTGTTAACGGCAACTTTGCAACTGCCGGTTCATTGGTTCCATTCACCCAATATAGTGTTATAGGCAATGAATTATGGATACAATCAACTTATGGCAGCGACAATTTTGCTAAAATGAGCGGTTATAACGGTAGTTACTTTGAAAATGAAGACTGGCTCATTTCTCCGTCAATGAACTTTGACGATTACACCGAAGAAGTGCTTAAATTTTTCACCATGATGAATTACGGAACTGCCGGCGATGGTTCTCTCAAAGTATTCTACTCTACTGATTATTCTTCCGGCGATCCCAATGCTTCCACATGGACTGAACTTACCGGTTTGATATTATCGGGTGGCGCATGGGCAAAAGTATCATCGGGCGACATTGATGTTTCAATGATCAGCGGAACAAATATTCACATAGCATTCAAATATACCTGCAGCACAACAAACGTGGCCACATGGGAGGTTGGGGGTATTACAGTTAAAGGGAAGCAGTATTAATTCTGTGTTCAGGCTTCGATAAACTACCATTGACGTATTTTTCTAAATAAAAAATATTGAACGAAATAAATAATTAATGAATAACGAATTTTGAATATCGAACTTGAATAAAACGTCATTTATATTGCTTTTTTTGTAAAAAATTATCCCTCAGCCTGACACTTGTAATAATTAATTACAAATTCAATAAATGCTGCCGGAAACGGTTGCTTTTTTTGTTTTACCGGACGATCGAGAGAATTATCATTTCAGTTTATCAGGTTTCGGTTGTCAGGTTTCAGATTCTGATATCAGAAAAATTACAAACCGAAAACAGATGTACCGAAAACTGAAATTTGATAACTGAAAAACAGATTTTTTCAGGATCAGGAAACAAGAAGTAATGAAGTAGGCAGGGAAAAAAACAGGTTTTTATTAAATCATTTCCTTACAATAACTTTCTCAAACGCGCAATTGTCAGCACTATAAAGTTTAATGATGTAAACCCCATCCGACAGGTTACAGCAATTATATGTTATTATTTGTTCTCCCTTATTTATTTTTCGGGACATCACACTTTTACCTGTGATATCAGTCATTTCAATTAAACCGTTATCCTGAGCCGAAGAAAAAGAAATATTAATTTCATAAGAAACCGGATCAGGGAATATTTTCATTAAAGCAGGAACAGGGTTTTCTCCAATCCCAACAGTATATGCAGGACATGCGCTAATGCCCACATCGAATATTTCTGTAAAAAGCGAACAACTGTCAGTAAGCATATAACCATTTGTTCCATCAGCATTCATTATTTTTATTTGATGCCAGCTGCCCGGAAACCATAAACTGGCAATCCTTCCATCAGGCAGGGTTACGGGCGAATTATCATTTCCATACGATGCATTGACAAGAGATGGTGTAAAACTTCCATTGGGAAGGCTCCATATTCTTTCCCCGGAAGCATCTCCTTCGTAAATAATGCTTCCGTCAATGCCGTAACATGGCGAATGGGCCGCAATACCGCTTGGCATAGAAGAAGCAGTAACAGGAAAAGCCAACCCGCTTCCATCAATATTTATCTCTCCTATAGCTGTGCCCGGGAATGATGAATCGCCGGCATCAAATAAAACTTTTAAACCATCTGAAGAAACATACGGACAATAATTATAATTATATGTTGAGCCTGCTGTAAGGTTTCTTGGCATTCCCCAATTGCCGCCATTTTTATATATTACAAAAACATCTAGGTTGTGACTACCAATATCGGCAACGAAAACAATCGCATTTCCGCCTGAAAGAACACAGGCTATTCCTTCTGAATGTATTACCTGCCCTGTTGAATCATGAATCACTTCAAAGTTCGAAAAATCAGAATTTATAATTGTTAAAGCTGCCCAACCCTGCGCATCTGCATCAAAGCGCTCGCTTTTAAAAGCATACCAATTACCGTCATGCGAAACAGTAACAGGTCCGTAATCCTTTCCCTGCAATTGTGCAATCAGGTCCAGCCTTTGTGAAATGTTATCAAAGATAAAAGGTGTATCAACATTTACCCGCCAAAACTTATTGACAGTGTCATTCGTTGAACTTGTAAAAACTACCTGACTTTGGGCAAAACCTTTATATTGGCTCAACCACAATAATGATACAGAAAATACTATTTTAAAAATTGTGTTCATAGCTTTGTTTTATTTCAGAGTGCAAAAATACTTAATATATTCAAAAAAAATCGTCTACTGTTTTTGTATCATCGCTTCCAGCCTGATAATTGCCTCACTTACACTTCCTGCATTTTCGAAAGTCAGGGTTAATTTATTACTTGCCTTGCCGGCAGGCAGGTTCCCTTCTTTCATTTTACAGGCGCGGGAATTAGCCTGCACAAAGGCAAGCACCCTGGTAAATGAATCAGACTGGTAATACCGAGAATCTTCGTTCGGAATAAAAAAGCCTGTCATACGGTTTCCTTTTAATACCAGTTTTTCAAAACCGATTTTTCCGGCAATTCTTCTCAGCCTGACTGCGCTGATCAATTCCTGTGTCTGCAAGGGAATAGATCCAAAGCGATCAATAAGCTGTTCGCGGAATTTATCAAGGCCTTCTTCTGTTTCAATGCTGTCAAGCTCTTTGTACAGCGACAGTCGTTCCTTAACGCTGTCCACGTAATTGTCTGGAATAAGTATTTCCAGATCGGTTTCAATCTGGCAGTCCTTTACAAACTCTGTAACGACAGTATCTTTGAAATACTCTTTGAATTCGGTTTCCTTTAATTCCTGAACTGCTTCATCCAAAATTTTATGATACATCTCAAAGCCAATTTCGGCAATGAATCCGCTTTGCTCTCCACCAAGCAGATTCCCTGCTCCGCGTATATCAAGGTCGCGTAAAGCAATACTGAATCCGCTTCCGAGTTCTGAAAATTCTTCTATTGCTCGCAAACGTTTCCTGGCTTCATCAGTAAGCACCGACATTGGAGGAGCCAGTAAATAGCAGAACGCCTTTTTATTGCTGCGGCCTACCCTGCCGCGTAACTGGTGCAGATCGCTCAAACCATAGTTGTGTGCATCGTTAATGATGATGGTGTTTGCATTCGGAATATCAAGTCCCGATTCAATAATGGTTGTTGCCACAAGAACATCATAATAGCCATCAATAAAATCTACCATGATCTCTTCGAGCTTGTGCCCTTCAAGTTGTCCGTGTCCTACGGCAATTTTTACATCGGGGCATATGCGCTGTATCATTCCTGCTACTTCCTGAATATTATTGATTCGGTTGTGCACAAAAAAAACCTGTCCTCCACGCGAAACTTCGTAAACAACGGCGTCGCGTATCACCTCTTCGCGGAATATATGAAGCTCGGTTATTATCGGATACCTGTTTGCCGGAGGCGTGTTAATGATGGAAAGATCGCGGGCGCCCATCATTGAAAACTGTAGTGTGCGCGGAATTGGTGTTGCCGTTAAGGTAAGTGTGTCAACATTTACTTTTATCTGTTTTAGTTTTTCTTTTGCTGCCACTCCGAATTTTTGTTCCTCGTCAATTACCAGCAGGCCGAGGTCTTTGAATTCAACATCCTTGCTGATAAGCCTGTGCGTTCCGATGAGTATATCAATTTTTCCTTCTCTTAATTCATTCAGCGAATTTTTAATATTGCGCGATGACTTGAATCGGTTGAGATAATCCACCTTGCATGGAAAATCTTTCAGCCGTTCGCTGAAAGTTTTATAATGCTGCAATGCAAGGATAGTCGTTGGAACCAACACAGCAACTTGCTTACTATCGGCTACCGATTTGAATGCCGCGCGTATGGCCACTTCAGTTTTCCCGAAACCCACATCGCCACAAATCAGCCTGTCCATGGGGCATTCGGCTTCCATGTCTTTTTTAACATCGTTGGTGGCTTTCAACTGGTCGGGCGTATCTTCGTAAATAAAGGATGCTTCCAATTCTGTTTGCAAATATGTATCAGGTGCAAACTGAAAACCTTTTTCTTTCCTTCGCTGCGCATAAAGTTTTATAAGATCCTTTGCAATATCCTTAACACGTTGCTTGGTTTTTTTCTTCAGGTTGTTCCATGCATTCGATCCCAGACGATTCATGGTTGGCTCTGTTCCGTCTTTGCCAATATATTTCGAAACACGGTGAAGACTGTGAATGCTTACATACAGCAGGTCGTTATCTTTATATACAAGGCGAATAGCTTCCTGCTCTTTTCCGTTCACATCAATTTTTTCTAACCCGTCAAAGCGGCCAATACCATGATCAATGTGAGTAATATAATCACCGGGTTTCAGATCATAAAGTTCTTTGAAGGTAATCGTTTCTTTGCTTGCAAAACGATCTTTTAATCTGAAACGGTGGTATCGTTCAAATATCTGGTGATCGGTATAAACGGCTATTTTCCGTTCGCGGTCAAGGAATCCTTCATGCAAAGAAATATGCGACGGTTGAAAAACAATATCACTGCTCAGTTTCCTGCTTTTATGTATATCGTCAAAAATAGTTTCAATGCGTTCTATCTGCCGCAGGTTATCGGACAGAATAAAATTTGTGTATCCGTCGGCAGAGTTCTTTTGCAGATCATCAATAAGCAGCTCAAAATTTTTATTGAATGAAGGTTGCGGAGCTATTGTGAATGCTATATTTTCCGCTTCTTCAGAAAAATGTTTTCCCCCCAATTCTATTATGTGAAAATCATTTATTTTTTCAAGGAATTCATTTCCTGAAACAAATAATTCTTCCGGTTCAAGATGTTTTACTTCCTTACTGAGCTTGTCAAAAGCTATTGCAGCCTTGCTGAATTCATAGTCAATCTTTTCTGAAATATATTTTGCTTCTTCAATCCATATCACAGAATCCTTTGGCAGCAGATTAAGAAAGTTTTCACGTTTTTCAGTAATGCTTTTGCTTTGAATATCGGGAAGCAGGCTGATAGCGGTAAGTTTACTGACGCTGAGCTGCGACTCAGGATCGAACGTTCTGAGTGATTCGACTGCATTACCTGAAAATTCGATACGGTAAGGAAGTTCATTGGAATAGGAATACACATCGATAATTCCGCCGCGGATGGTGAATTGCCCTGGCTCTGCGACAAAATCAACTCGTTCAAAATTATACTCGGCCAGAAATTCCGTAACAAAATCGAGGTTCACCTGTTCGCCTATACGAAGTTTGAAAGTATTCTTCGAAAGAAAAGCTTTTGTAACCACTTTTTCGCCCAACGCTTCAGGATAAGTTATAATCATATTTTTCCTGCGCCCCGAAGTAATCCTGTTTATTACTTCCGCACGCAGTAGTACATTAACGTTATCAGTATTTTCAAGTTCATACGCTTTTCTGTAGGAAGTAGGATAAAACTGCACATGTTTTTTCTCTGCCGGAACCGTTTGTTCTCCAAAAATATTTTCAATATCGTTAAGGAAATACGCTGCTGATTCTTTATCGGGAAGAATTACGGTATGGGTAATAGCATCCTGTCCGAAAACAGCAGCAGCCAGAAGTGAACGCGCCGAAGATATAATACCGGTAAGGTGTATGCGCGATTTGCTGCTGTTTCCGAGTGAAGTACAAATTTTTTCCGTACGCTCATTCTTCCCGAAAATGGAAAGAAGTTCCTCAGATTTCACGGGGCAAAG
>JAZDMF010000027.1:0-16244 GCA_043801235.1 Bacteroidota bacterium
TGGTCTTGATTTTTCTTTCGCTGTCGCCGATCTTGGAAATAAATTGTTCTGCTTCAGGTAAGGAAGTCTTATCATCGACATAAAGTGAGATCATTACAAAATCATTATTTAAACGTTTCAACACCTCTTTATCCGACAATACCGAAGTTTCCATTTTTTTACAGTTTGTGCATGCCCAGCCGGTAAAATCAAGGAACACGGGTTTGTTTACTTTTTTAGCGCATGCCAAGCCTTCATCGAAATCAAAAAAGCAGTTCAGCCCGTGCGGGCATTCGAAAATATCAGCATATTTTTTGGGTTCCTCTGAATCTGAATTATCTACTGTTCCGGAACTTCCGTTTTCTGTTAAAACGAAATCCTGAGAAATTAACGGAGGCAAAAAAGCACTGACGGCTTTCAGGGGAGCTCCCCATAAACCCGGAACAAGATACAGTGCAAAAGCAAGCGAAACCGTAGCAAGGAACAACCTTGTAACCGATACATGCGGCAGGTCCGAGTCGTGGGAAAATTTTAATTTGCCAAGTAAATAAAAACCCAGCAGTGCAAAGATCACTATCCATAATACAAGAAAAACTTCCCTGTCAATTATTCCCCAATGATTTACCAGGCTTGCTGTTGACAGGAATTTAAAAGAAAAGGCAAGCAGGATAAATGCCAGTGTTACTTTTACGGAGTTAAGCCATCCGCCCGACTTGGGAAGATTTTTAAGCCAGGAAGGGAAAATGGCAAACAGGGTAAAAGGTATGGCTAAAGCTGTTGAAAATCCGAGCATGCCAAGTAAAGGCGCTATCGTACTTTTGGACACAGCAGTTTCAACTAACAGCGTTCCTATGATCGGGCTTGTGCATGAAAATGAAACAAGCACAAAAGTAAGCCCCATGAAAAATACACCCAGGTAACCTCCCGATTTATCGGCTTTCCTGTCCATAGCATTCACCCATTTTGATGGCAGGGTAAGTTCGAATGCACCGAAAAAGGATGCAGCAAAAATTATCAGTAACAGGAATAAAAAGATGTTGAACCAGGCATTTGATGCAAGCGAATTCAATGCATTGGCTCCGAACAGTAACGATACCCCAAGCCCCAGGGCAACGTATATCACAATGATAGAAAAACCATACATAAAGGCTTCTTTAAT
This sequence comes from Bacteroidota bacterium, assembly GCA_043801235.1. Taxonomy (GTDB): domain Bacteria; phylum Bacteroidota; class Bacteroidia; order Bacteroidales; family CG2-30-32-10; genus DAOQAK01. The sequence goes on from JAZDMF010000027.1 coordinate 1,139, forward strand.
GCCTCTTGATTTTTTTTCGGAACGTTTTATGAAAAAGCTTACGGTCATAGGTATCATCGGGAAAACACATGGTGTTATGATAGCGGCAAAACCGGCAAGCAGCGATAGCAGAAAAATAATCCAGAGCGATCTGGTTTGTTCTTCCTCCGAATCCTGTCCATTCGTAGTAGTACTGATAGTCGTGCTGTCATTATTTACATCAGGAACGGTATCGTTTAAACCGGTAGTAGTTGTGTCTTTTATTGGTTTTGCTTTGGTATAACCTTTTATATTAAATGAGAAATCGACATCGGCCGGCGGGAGACACATTTTTTCGCAGGCCATAAAAGTCAGTGTTCCCTTAACAATAAAATCTTTATCTGATAAAATATTTGTTTTCTGGACGAACGTGACTGATTTCTCAAAGTAGGTAACGTTTATTTCAAAACCTTTGTCGAATTCCTCGATACCCTTAGGTTCATAAACTTTTCCGATAAGTTGGTAATTGCTGCTCTTTTCGAAAGTGAATGAAGTTGGAACCGGACCTTCACCTACAATTGTCTGGGAATAAATATGCCACCCCTTATCAATGGTTGCGGTCAGGTATAAGTTGGCTGTAGAGTCGTTAGTTTTCTCAGAAAAGAATGACCATTTCACAGGTTTAAGAATCTGCGAAAATGCCTGTGAAACCAACAGAAAACATATAAGTATAAATATTTTTCTCATCTTATTGATCAAATTTAAAATGTGGAATTAAATCATTGCAAATTTAAGAATACTATGAAACTAAGTGTTAAATATTTCTTAATTCATTGTCAAAAAAAAGAAAGCGGTCACACAGAGCCTGACGAAGCTAAGTGTTGTGCGCTTGTGTCAGTGTCGAAGTGTGACCTACGGAGTCCTGTATAGTCATGCTTCGACACGTCCTGAAGAGCGGACTGCTCTGCATGACCAATAAAAAATAAAAAAAAATAAATGAATGTAAATAAGATTAAAAAATCAGGCTTCAAATTGTGCAACAAATATTTTTTGTGTTTTGTCGGTAATGCGGTATCTGTTATCAATCCTATACCCGATAACCCATACAATATCATTTCCGGAGCATAAAAGCCATATATTTTCTTTTCCAATGATGGATAATTTTAAATCTGTAAAAAAATCGCTGAGTTTCTTTTTGCCTTTCATACCAAAAGGATAGAAAAAATCGCCCTTTTTCCATGTGCGTAATACAAGAGGAAATTTTAATTTATCAAAGTCGAAAGTGGCAATATTTTTTTTACGCGATATCGGAAATGCAGTATTAAATTCTGAAACAGAAAATTTCATTTTAACCGGAATGCTGATGGTTTTGGTCTTTTCAGCTATCCTGTATTCCTTAGGTACAGGAACATTTTCCAAAGATGACACAAGCAGATATTGCCTGTCTTTAATAAGCCGATGTGTTGAAGAATAAAATTTCTTACCTGCTTCTGCGTTCAGTGAAGAATTGATTTTTTTTATAGCCTCACCGGTAAAGCCAAAAGGATTCAGGCATTCAAACAAAAAAGCATCGGCATATTTTAAAGCAAGCAGCTTTTTAATGTTCAGAAAAACAATGTTGTTTCTATGATGAACAATGCGTTTTTTTTCTTTTTCAACAATAGCTTTATAAACATTTTCAATATTGCTTATTCTCCCTATCGCAGTTCTGACGGCATTTCCGGCATCAGGATTTAATTCATAAAGCAATGGAATTAATTTATGACGGATCTTATTCCTTAAATATTTATCGGAACTGTTGCTGCTGTCCTCCCTGTATTTTATTTTTTGTTTTACCGCAAAATTCTCAATGTCTTTTCTGTTGGTAAAAAGCAATGGTCGTATTACTTTCCCTGAAACCGGCTTAATTCCATGCAGTCCGGCAATGCCTGTTCCGCGGACAAGGTTAATGAAAAATGTTTCAATGGCATCATCGCTGTGATGGGCAACGGCAATAACACTATAGCCTTTTTGCTTCCTGATTTTTTCAAGCCATTCGTAACGAAGCTCGCGAGCAGCCATCTGTATTGAAATACCTTTATGAGAAGCATAACCCGATGTATCTAGCTTTACAGAGTAAAAAGGAACATTATTTTTTTTCGCCAGGGTCTTTACAAATTTCTCATCGGCATCAGATTCTTTACCGCGCAAGCCAAAGTTGCAATGCGCAATTCCTGTTTTAAATCCGATGGCAATCAGTAAATGCAACATCACAACAGAGTCAATGCCACCGCTTACGGCAGCTAGCACTTTGCCGTCTTTGGAGAAAAGTTTTTCCTTATTAGTATAATCCTGAAATTGTTTTCGCATTAAAATTAAAATGACCGGTAAAGATATAAAAAAGGCCGTTCGTATTTTAATGAACAACCTTGCAAAAATATTACACAGATTTTTATTTCTTCGCACAAACCATTTTCTTCGTATATATTACTTTTCCATCGGCAATAAGAGCATAAACACAAACTCATGCGCTTAGGTTCGAAGCAGAATTCCATTTTCCATCTCTGAATATAGTATTTCAATATTTCTTCCGCGTTTTCCCTATCCGACAGAAAATAGGTATAGGGCTTTTTCGGCCTTGTTTAAAATTCCTGATCATTACTATTGTATACTCTTGTTCAAGTATCATAACATGGATAACAATAATGCTATTTCTTTCAATCTGCCTGGCATATTTTCGCAACTTCTTTTTTTAGCAATCTGTTGATTACACAATTCAAAATACATATTTTCTCTTAAGCGAACTGCAAAATGCCCGTTCATCTTACGAAGGAACTGAATCCACTCTGGTCCTATAAATTCTCTATCGCAATAATGACCATTTCTTTAGCTTGCATTCCTGCACACTTCCACAGCATCTAATGACTATGAATGGCAGCGAAGCGTATTTACAATGAATGTCGGCAGGTATACTATTATGTCCTTTCTTATTCAAATCCGCAATCTTCGTATATTTGCATATATTTTTATTAAAATGAAATCATTATTTACCGCCGCGTTATTATTGTTTTCGACTGCTTTATTTTCGCAGGACACCATTCGTGTGATGCATTACAATCTGATGTATTACGGTCAAGTGTCTTCGTTCTGTACTACTTCCAATAACAATATAAATGATAAGGACATTTGCCTGAAAAAAATCATCCTGTATGTAAAGCCTGATATTTTTACAGCCAATGAAGTCGCCCCGAATACCTCAATTCATCAGCATATACTCGATTACTGCATGAATGTTGACGGAGTTACTTATTACAAAAAAGGTCAGATGACTAACTTATCCAACACGGATTTGTCGAACGGAATGTTTTATAATTCAGAAAAACTCGGATTGATTTCACAGCAAAATATTCCTACCAGTGTACGCGACATGAACATTTATAATTTTTACTATAAGGCATGGAATCTTGCAGCCACGCACGATACGGCATATCTTACATGTATCGTTGTGCATCTTAAGGCAGGTAATACTTCCGAAGATGCTTCGGAAAGAGCCGCCGAGACAAATACCCTGATGTACTACCTGAACTCTCTGAACAAAAAAGCCAATTACCTGCTGATGGGTGATTTCAATGTGTATACCAGCGATGAACAATGTTTTCAGAACCTGATAAATTACACGAATGCTGACATACGATTTTACGATCCGGTAAATATGCTTGGCGACTGGAGCGGCAATTCGTTTTATGCAGATTACCATACACAATCAACACATACTTCGTCTTCCGGATGCCCCGCTACTGGCGGGATGGACGACCGGTTTGATTTTATTCTGGAAAGCGAATATATTAAAAACGGCACCGACCACATTCAGTATTTCAGCGGTTCATATAAAACCATCGGCCAGGACGGGAACCATTTTAATGATGCCATAACCGACGGCACCAACAACAGCGCCCCCGACAGCATTATTGATGCTTTGTACGGAATGTCGGACCATCTTCCCGTATCGCTTAACCTGCGGGTTAATCAGACTGTGGCAATCAATGAATACGAAAATAATTTTTCCGGTGTATGGTTTGAAAATCCAGTAAATAATGAACTGAACATTTCTGTTCATCTTTTTAAAAAAGCGAAATTGAATTTATATATTTTGAATTTATTGGGACAAACTGTTTATGCTTCAAAAACACAGCCGCCCGATTTGCTTGTCAATTATAGTATTCCTGTTCATTCATTTGATAACGGAATTTATTTCCTTAAAATATCTGACGATCAAAATAATTCTGCTACCGGGAAGTTCTTCAAATATTGAACGTAAATTGCAAAGGGATTCTGAAACACCATGTCGTCCGGGCATTACATAATTCCTGTCTTCATTCCCGACCTGGCTTGTCCGCAAAAATGCGTATTCTGCAACCAGAAAAATATTTCCGGAAAAATAAAAATTCCAGATTCAAATGATGTAACTGAAATTGTTGAAAAACATCTGTCAACCATTCAGGCAGGAAGCCATATCGAAATAGGTTTTTTCGGCGGGAATTTTACAGGTGCCGGTAAAGCATTACAAAAAGATTTGCTTTCGACGGCAGAAAAATTTATCAGAGCAGGAAGTGTTGAGAGCATAAGAATTTCGACGCGTCCCGATTATATTGACGAAAGAATTCTTGATTTCCTGAAAACATTCCCGGTTTCCACAATTGAACTCGGAGCACAATCATTCGATGATGAAGTGCTTGCCCTTTCAGGAAGAGGGCATAATGCCGGAACAATTGTAAAAGCCAGCGATTTGATAAATCAGTTTGGTTTTAAGCTGGGTCTGCAAATGATGGTGGGATTGCCCGGCGACACAAAAGAAAAATCCATTCAAACCGCAAAAAAAATTATTTCATCAGGCGCTGAAAGCACCAGGATATATCCTGTAATTGTGATCAAGAATACTCCTCTTGAAAAACTTTATTCAGAAAATAAATATACCGCTCTTTCACTGGAAGATGCGATAATGCAAGTGAAGGAAGTTTACAAAATTCTTGACGAATCCGGAATTCATATTTTAAGGGTGGGGTTGCATCCTTCGGAAGGACTTATAAATAAAGAAATATATGTAGCCGGACCATTTCATGTTTCTTTCCGCGAACTTGTATTAACTGAAATCTGGAAAGAAATTTTACAACCTTTGCTGCGGCAACCGATAAAAAAAAGGCTTGTCGTTGCTGTTCCGCCGGCACAACTCAACTATGCAATAGGTTACAATGCAGCAAATAAAAAAATGTTGCAAAAACATTACGGAAAAGTTATTTTTGTAACAGATCCTATTCTGGACGGGAGGAATTATCATGCTGATTGTTGCAGATAAAAAAATACCTGACGAAGCCAAAAACAATCTCCGGAAATTCGGAGAGCTTGTATTACTTGAAACCAAAGGCATTACAGAAGAAAGCATTTCCGGACATCCGGATATTTTTATTTGCTGTGCGAATGAAAAAATAATTGTTGCGCCGAATATCCCTGCCGAAGTAAAAAAAATATTAGCTAAAAAAAATATCCCATATATTGAGGGGGGAAAACATGTCGGGATAGATTATCCGGAAGCTGCACATTACAATGCTGTCGTAATTAATAAAGCCATAATTCATCGCATTGATATCACTGACAAAAGGATTCTTGAAACATGTAAAAATTATAAATTAATTGAAGTTGCACAGGGTTTTACCCGCTGCAGCCTTCTCCCTGTGGACAGCAGGCACTTCATCACTTCCGATGAGGGAATTCACAAAACCCTTATAGAACTTGGTTATACTGTCCTTAAGGTTTCCGTGAACGGTATAATTTTAAAAGGGCATCCTCATGGATTTTTCGGTGGTGCCTGTGGTGTGACGGAAAACAAAATTTTTATTTTAGGAAACCTGAATCATTACCGCGACAAGAAAAAAGTTGATCTTTTTGTCGGGTTGATGAACTTTGAAATAGTGGAACTATACGATGGGCCGCTGTTTGATGGAGGCGGTATATTCTTTCTGAAGAATTAATAAAAATCAGGTGTCATCATCTTCAGGAATCTCCTTTTTTTTCAGAGGTTTCTTTTTTTTATTGGGAAGAACTTTCGTGCGGAACCGGCCATCATAATAACCATCCTCTTTTCTTTTCTCCCGCTCTTCAGCTTCGCGCAACTTTTTTATTTTCGATTTTTTAGTCATGATTAATTATACAATGTAAAAGTAATAAGTTTGATGTAATATTCATAATTTAGCCGTGAAACAAAATATATATGAGAATTCTTACTTATAATGTAAACGGTTTACGCGCTGCTATTGGAAAAGGGATTATCAGTTGGCTTAAAACAGCAGACCCCGATATTGTTTGCCTGCAGGAAACCAAAGCACAACCCGATCAGATTCCGATATTTGATTTTGAGGAGGCAGGCTACCAGAGTTTCTGGCATTCAGCACAGAAAAAAGGTTATAGCGGCGTGGGAATTCTTACAAAGAAGAAACCTGATCATGTTCATTACGGAATCGGAATTGAAGAATATGATAATGAAGGACGTTTTCTGCGTGCTGATTACGGAAATATTTCCGTGGTTAGTGTTTACCATCCTTCGGGTTCAAGTGGTAACGAACGCCAGGCATTTAAAATGATCTGGCTCGACGAGTTTCAAAATTATATCAATGAATTGAAAAAGATCAGGCCAAATCTAATACTTTGCGGTGATTACAACATTTGTCACAAACCCATTGACATTCACGATCCCATAAGGAATGCAACATCTTCCGGCTTCCTTCCCGAAGAACGCGAATGGATATCACGGTTTATTGACAGCGGTTTTATTGATTCTTTCCGTTATTTCAACAATGAGCCGCAACAATACACATGGTGGAGTTTCATGGCGAATGCGCGTGCTAAAAACCTTGGCTGGCGCATAGATTACAATATGGCAAGCCTTCCGCTTGAAAAGAAATTAAAACGCTCAGTAATATTGTCCGATGCAAAACATTCCGACCATTGCCCTGTTTTGCTTGAAATGGATTTTTAATAATCAGTGATGTTATATAAAAAAAGATAAGATCCAAGTCCCAAATTCCAAATTCAAAGAATAAATTACTATAGGAAAATGGAAATCAAGAATGATCTTTGTAAAAGATGATGCCCTTTTTCTTTTCTTGGAGTTTTGGGCTTGAAATTTTGGGCTTTGGACTTTTTTTACAATACTTAATTTGCGTAAGACGAGTTATTTATTTTTATACTTTTGCGGAAACTTAAAAATCAGTATAATGAAAACATCAACACTTACATCAGTTCTTTTAGTTGCCGTCTGCGGCGCTTTCTTTTTTTCCTGTGTGCCTGCACGTCAGCTTGAGGAAATAAAAAAGAAAAAAGAAGCCTGCGAAACACAGAACGGAACACTGAAAACCGAGAATCAGACATTAACCACAAGCAATACAGAACTCCAGGCAACAATAACAATACAAGACAAAAAAATTGCAGGTCTTGTTCTTGATTCAGGTGTTACTGGCACATCCTACAGGACGTTGACCACCCGATACGATCAGCTGAATAAAATATATCAGCAGCTGCTTGATAAGAACAAAGAATTGCTTTCGGGCAACAATACCGAAACACTGAAAATATTAAAAGAACTGCAAACCACTAAAGACAGCCTGCTGACGAAGGAAGACGCATTAAAAAAACTTGCTGCCGAACTTGAAACCAAAAAGAAAAATCTTGATGCTTTAAGCAAAGAACTGGAAACATCGAAAACAGAGCTTGATGCTAAATCAGCTAAACTTACAGAACTTCAGAATATCCTCAACAAAAAAGATTCTATTGTAAAAGCCTTAAAAAATAAAGTGCTTGAAGCTCTTACCGGATACGAAGGAAAAGGACTTACCATCACACAGAAAAACGGTAAAGTTTATGTGTCGCTTGAAGAAAGCCTCATTTTTGCTTCGGGTAGTTTTACAGTAGATGCAAAAGGTGTTGAAGCTATTAAAAAACTGGCTAAAGTACTTGAGTCAAATCCCGATATCAATGTGCTCATCGAAGGCCACACCGACAATGTACCTTATACAGGAACTGGTGTGTTGAAAGATAATTGGGACTTGAGTGTTTTGCGTGCTACTGCTATTGTAAAAATTATTACTACAAACAGCGATGTTGCCCCGAAACGTCTTACTGCTGCCGGACGCAGCGAATACGACCCTGTGGGTTCAAACGAAACAACTGCCGGAAAGGCCAAAAACCGTCGTATTGAAATAATTCTTACACCAAAACTCGACGAGCTTTTTCAGATTATTGAAACAAATTAATTTTTAAAAATTTATACAGTCATGCGGATTTATGTCAGGCTGAGTTCCTGCCTACCGCAGGCAGGTATCGAAGCCTGGCCAAGCATGACTTTTTATTTGTTATCACTATGAGAAAAACAATTATCAAACTTTTTATTTTGCTGCTCGTGCTGCCCGTTTTGAAATCTTTTGGCCAGCAGCAGTGTACAGGGCTTCTCCTGTCGAACAACGTAACATCATTTCCCGTCAGCGGCTATCCTAAAGTTTTTTACAGCCAGTTTCATCCGGGCATTGATTATTTCAGGGAATGGAAAATTAATAAAAAAGAAAAAAATCAGTTCTGGCTTAATGCCGATGCCGGTATTTATTACCATCGTTTTGTTCAGACCGCCATACGGTTATATGCAACCGTAAATTACCTGAATGTAATAAATCAAAGACTTAATCTACTAGCCGGACTCGGTGGCGGTTATCTGCATTCCATCGAAAACAAAGCCACTTTGAAAATGAATGATGAGGGAGTTTATGAAGTAAAAAATAAAATCATCGGTCGTCCGCAAATACTTATTGTCATTGACCTGGGTGGAAGTTATGCACTGAAAAAAAACAATCCTCAGTCAATACGATTGCAATTGCATATACGAACTTACGTACAGGGAGTTTTTGTAAAAGGTTATGTGCCTTTCCTTCCGGTGAACACATTTGCCGTTGGTGTTTCAAAGCCACTTTCCCAGAAAAGAAAAGCAATAATAATACCGTCATAGGTCTCTCCAGTAAATGGCGAAGATTTCGGTCGATAAAATGGCAGAGGTGTTAAAATAAATTCTAATTATGAAAACAATAAAAATATTTACTGCAATAATTTTTCTCACTGTAGTTTTTTCCTGTAAGAAAGAAGCCATTGTTCCTTCAACTGACTGTGACTGCAATTTCGCCGACAGTAGTTTGTCGCACCCGAAGAATGAAGCTTTCCGAGCAGTTATCAATAAATATATTAAGAAAGGATTGCCTGGCATTTCCGTTCTTGTCGAAGATTCTGATGGCGTATGGGCCGGAGCTGGCGGCTATGCCGATATTGAAAATCAGATAGCGTTCACACCCTGTCACATTTCAAAAGCGGCAAGTATAACAAAGTTTCTTGTCGGCACACTCTTCTTTAAATTGCAGGAAGAAGGAATTATAAATATTAACGATCCCGTTTCAAAATATTTTGATGAAAGTATTTTGGAGAAAATAGATCATGCTGATGGCATAACAATAAAACAACTGATGAACCACACTACCGGCATTTTTGATGTTATAACATCTTCTGGATTTTACCTTGCTGTTTTGAATAATCCAAACAAGAACTGGACACAGGAGGAATTGCTGGAATATGTATATGGTGTGGATGGTTATGAACTGAATAACCCATATCCCGCATATTATTCAAGTACCAACACCCTGCTGCTTTCAATATGCATAGAAAATGCCGCTGGTGAAAAACACGAAAAACTTCTGCGTGAAAAAATTCTTGATCCGCTTGGAATGACAAACACATTTTATCAGGGACGTGAAGAAATCCCCTCTTCTGCCGCACAGGGATATTTCGATCTTCATAATAACGGCGAAATAAATAACGTCTCTAACCTTATCACGGGAAGCGGTAATGGTTATGGCGGGATGTTTTCCAATGTGTTCGATCTTCATAAATTCATCAAGGCTGTACTTGTTGACAAAACTGTTCTTTCACAGCAGTCACTTGACGAGATGCTCAATTTTTCACAGGAAGACACAAATTTTTATACAGGCTCAGGCATCATTAAAAAATTCACTGATAAACCAAATTATGGAATTGGCCACACCGGCCGCGACCTTGGCTATAATGCCGACCTTTTTTATTTTCCTGAAAGAAACATTACTATGGTTTTCTTTGTGAATTACGGAACCAATGGTGAAAGTTCGCTGAAACAGGTTTTCTTTGATTTCGAAAGCGAACTGGTAGATAAAATTCTGGAATAAATTTGTATATTTGTAAGTAAAATCATTTGTCATGAACATTCAGTCTGAACGCTTAAATATTATTGAACAAATAAATAAAATTGACGATGTTTTTCTTCTTCGGTCAATCAAAAGTTTGCTCGATTTCGCAAAAAGCAGGGAAAAAGTAATTGATCTTGATATTCCGGTTATTCAACAATCACTGGTTAAAGAGCGTGTTAAAAAATACGAAAACAATGAGACGGAAATATTGTCATGGAATGATCTGGAACAAAAAATCGGAAAGAAAAAATAATGGTTCGATATCAAATCGGTTTTTCTCAAGATGCTGCTAACGATATTTTGTATGCAGTAAATTGGTATAATGATCAGCAAAATAATCTTGGCAAAAAATATTTCAACACGGTCAAGGCAAGCTATAAGATTCTGGCAAAAAATCCTTACGCTTTTGCTATAAAATATGATGATATCGGGTGTATTCCTGTTAACCGCTTTCCTTTTCTGATTCATTATAAAATATATCCCGAAATAAAAAAAGTAATAATTTTTGCCGTTTTTCATTCTTCTCTTGATCCTGATAACTGTCAATTGAGGCCTTCCGAATAAAGCAGTGTAAAAATGTGCATAAAGTACCATAGGTACAAAACAGATAAAATATTGTAAAAACAGTATTCATGAATGTTTTTGAGGTGAAGAATGTTAGTCATTATATTTTAAAACCGTAGCCGTGAGTAAAAAAATGAATAAACATTTAATTTCCATGATAAATAAAATTTTGCTCGCCGGCGTTTTTATTTGCGCTGTTTGTGCTTGCTCCATGGACAGATCTGCCAAAGGCAATTTGACCGATAAAGAAAATATGTATCACAAAAATGAAATTGCAGCGCTGAATGATATCTTTTTGGATTTCATCGGCACTGAATTTTATTACGAACCCTGGCCGATTGAATACGCCCCGCCTATGCCTCCCGGAAAAGATGCTACCAGGGAGGATAGTCTGCGATATGAACGTGATATGGCTTTAGCATCTGAGTTTTATAAGACAGCTAAGAGAAAAAAGAACAGGAATCACCTGATAGTTTCAATAGATGATTCACTTATTGCATTTGCCCCTGACTCAGCTCTTCGCAAACAATTGCTAAGCTGCATCCCTGACACTTCGTATATTCATCTGATAAATTCAACAAGCGGTGTCCCTGCAAGACTATGGGATATTACCTTGCTGGCCAATACCGGCCGGTACATCATAAAAGATGAAACAAGTGTTCCGCAGGAACCGGATACTCAGTTTATCGGCAGTATTCAATTTTCGGGAATTTGCTTTGACAGTACTTTTACAAAAGGCTGCCTGTTCGTGAACCTTAAAGAAAATGCCTCTGCCGGAAAGTGGGTTCTTTTTTTACTTAAAAACAAAAACAAATGGGTAATTCAAAAAAGATTTTTTTTATGTTGAGCGGCATACTGGTTTTATTTTTTGCCTGTAATGGCACGCTTAAAAAAACTGTTATTCTTGACATGGATTTTTCTGACCATGAATATACCAATTGGAAAATAACAGAAAATGATATAGACTCGGCAGATAAAATACTTTACGATTATCTTAAGATTGCCAGTCCTGCCCTGTTTTCTGATCAAAATAAATACTTCAGGCAGTGCTGGGGATTAAAGAATATGAATAAGCAAGAAATTGTCTGTTATAACTGCTTTTGCAGGGAAATGCCCGATTGGAAAAAGAATTTAATTGTTTCCAGCGGCGGTGGCGATTGTTTCTGGAGTGCAAAGGTAAACCTTGATACAAAAGAATGTTATGATTTCTCAGTGAACGGACCCAAATAATTGGCGATTAAGAACGACCGTTTAATTTTTATTTTGGGAATATACAGTTTGTGTTTTGCTTACAGTACTGATATTTGAGAAAAGTAAATAACTTTGAACTTTGAACCCGTTTCCTAATGTCTGACCCAAAAAAACTTTTCCTCCTCGATGCCATGGCCCTTATCTACAGGGCATATTTCGCCATGAATAAAAATCCGCGTGTGAACAGCAAGGGACTGAACACCTCGGCGATCCTGGGTTTTGCAAATACTTTGTATGATGTTTTAAAAAGTGAAAATCCTTCTCATATTGCTGTTTGCTTCGATTCGCAGGCTCCTACCGTACGTCATGATGATTTTATTCAGTACAAGGCCCACCGCGAAGCCATGCCTGAGGATATTGAATCTTCATTACCCTATATCATTGCATTAATTGATGCTTTTAATATTCCTGTCATTGCATTGGAGGGCTATGAAGCAGATGACATTATTGGCACTCTTGCAAAAGAAGCAGAAAGTCATGGTTACTCAACATATATGATGACTTCTGATAAAGATTTCGGACAGCTTGTAAGCGATAAAACATTTATTTACAAACCCGGCCGCTTTGGTGATAAAGCTGAAGTATTGGGAATAAAACAGGTTTGTGAAAAATTCGGAATAAAGCGCCCCGAACAAATTATAGACATGCTCGGATTGTGGGGTGATGCATCAGATAACATCCCGGGAATTCCCGGAGTTGGTGAAGTTACCGCAAGAAAACTTCTTGACGAATTCGATAATCTTGAAAATCTTCTTGCTAACTCTTCACAAATAAAAAATCCGAAACTTAAATTAAAAGTAGAGGAATTTAAACAACAAGCCATCATGAGCAAGCAGCTTGCAACTATCATACTTGATGTTCCAGTGGAGTTTGATGAAGAAATGCTAAAGCGAAAATTACCGGATGAAAATAAATTAAGAACTCTTTTTGAAGAACTTGAATTCCGGGCCTTCGCTAAAAGAATTTTTACAGATCATTCTCTCACACCTTCCGAAACAACCTATGAGAAAGATGTTCCTGAAACCAATCTTTTTTCGGGAACGGAAGAAAAGCCCGTTGAAATATTAAAAAATAACATCAAATCAACTCCGCACATTTACAATGTTGCAGATGATGCCGAGAAAAGAAAACATCTAATTGACATTTTAAAAAAGCAACAATCATTTTGCTTCGATACCGAAACTACAGGCCTTGATGTTCATGACACAGAACTTGTAGGAATGTCATTTTGTGTTAAACCTTACGAAGCCTGGTATGTTCCCTTGTCCGAAAATTATAATGAAGCTGCGCAGGTAGTTCATGAATTCAAAGAAATCTTAGAAAATAAAAACATCGGGAAAACCGGGCAGAACCTGAAGTTTGATATTTCAGTATTGAAATGGTATGATGTGAATGTGAATGGAAAAATGTTCGATACCATGCTTGCGCATTACCTGCTACAGCCTGATATGCGCCACGGCATGGATGTTCTGGCAGACGTTTACCTGAATTATAGAACAGTTCCCATTGATCATTTGATTGGAAAAAAAGGAAAGTCGCAGCTTTCCATGAGGATAGTTCCGCTTGAAGAAATAAAAGAATATGCCTGCGAAGATGCCGATATCACGCTTCAATTGAAAAATGTTTTTGAACCTTTGCTTACTGAAACAGAAACACACAAGCTGTTTGAAGAAATTGAAATGCCCCTTGTTCCTGTGCTTGCCGCTATGGAAGCCGAAGGTGTTAAGATTGATATTAACGTTCTTGGTGATTATTCCATTCAGCTGCATGCGGAAATTGAATTGCTGACAAAAGAAATTTACGTACTTACCGGAGCAGAATTTAATATTTCCTCACCAAAACAATTGGGTGAAATTCTTTTCGACAAATTAAAGATAGCCGAAAATGCCCGTCTTACTAAGACAAAACAATACTCCACCGGTGAAGATGTTCTGCAAAAGCTTGTGAACAAACATCCAGTTGTTCCTAAAATTTTAGATTACCGTTCGCTGACGAAATTAAAGTCAACCTATGTCGATTCACTGCCATTGCTGGTGAATAAGCGTACAGGAAGAATTCACACATCCTACAATCAGGCTGTGGCGGCAACGGGCAGACTCAGTTCAAACAACCCTAACCTTCAGAACATTCCCATACGTACCGAGAAAGGCCGTGAAATAAGAAAAGCTTTTGTTCCGCGCAATGATAAGTACACATTAATTTCAGCCGACTATTCCCAAATTGAATTACGTATACTTGCAGAGTTGAGTGGCGATAATGGCATGAAAGAAGCCTTTGCACAAGGCATGGATATCCACGCTGCCACTGCTTCTAAAATTAACAATATACCTTTGAATGAAGTTACAAAAGAAATGCGGCGCAGCGCCAAAGCTGTAAATTTTGGAATAAGTTATGGCCAGAGTGCATTCGGACTTGCCGAAAGGCTTGGCATTCCGAGGAAAGAAGGAGCTGCTATCATTAATCAGTATTTTACCCAATATCCTTCCATCAAAAAATACATGGATACAACCATTGACTTTGCAAAAAAGCATGGTTATGTTGAAACCATTAAAGGACGCAGAAGATATATCGCTGATATTAATTCCAGTAATTCCGTTGTTCGTGGTTATGCGGAACGAAATGCAATCAATGCTCCTATTCAGGGAAGCGCTGCCGATATGATAAAAATTGCCATGATCAGTATTTTTAATGAATTTGAAAAACAAAAACTCCAATCAAAAATGATAATGCAGGTGCACGACGAACTTGTTTTTGATGTTCATAAAGATGAAATAAGCGCCGTAAAACAAATCGTTGAATCGCTAATGAAATCGGCAATCCCGATGAAAATACCGATTGAAGTGGAAATTAGTTCAGGTGATAATTGGTTGGAAGCACATTAGTGTCAGGTTAATAATAAAATGACGCAAATGTCATTCTGAGGGGTAATTTTTTACAAAAAAAACAATATAAATGACGTTTTATTCAAGTTCAATATTCAAAATTCGTTATTCATTATTCATTATTTATTTCGTTCAATGTTAGTTATTTAGAAAAATACGTCAATGGTA
>JAZDMF010000015.1:0-8518 GCA_043801235.1 Bacteroidota bacterium
TTCCACATGCACGCTTCCCTGTGCAATACATGCAAGGACTCTGGCTGCAGCAGCTCTTGCCTGTGATACAGAATCAGGGATATCTTTCGGCCCCTGGCAGGTTCCCACAATATAAACTCCATCGGTAGTGGTGGCAACAGGGTCGAGTTTAGGGTGCCTTTCAATATAGAATGAATTGCCGCACATGCTTATTCCCACTGCATGAGCAATTTCTTTTGCATTATCATGCGCTTCTACTCCTACCATCAATACTACCATATCGGCGGGAACTTCTATTGATTCCCCTGACAACCTTTCATTAAAATTAACCAGCATATCACAATTATCACCGCTTTCCGCTTTCTTAACTACTGGAAGTTCATCCTGCTGATCATACATTAAAAACATAACATCCTTTTTTGAAGTCAAGGTATAAAGTTCCTCACATCCTTTACCCATCGCTCTCATATCGGCATAAATCTCGAAAATATTTAAATCGGGTAAAGCTGATCTTAATTGATTTGCATATTTTAAAGCAGTAAGGCAACATGTTCTTGAACAATATTCATGATATTTTTTATTGCGGCTTCCGACACAATGTATGATAGCAATATTATTAGGAGTCTTTCCGTCCTTTTTGATTACTTTTCCTTTAAGTAACATTTGTTCAAGTTCCAGGGAAGTAATTACATCAGGAAGCTTGCCATAACCATATTCCGATATACCGGATGGATCAAAGGTTTTAAGACCTGTAGCTACAATTATATTTCCGAAAAGTAAAGTTTCTTCTTTATTGTTTTTTGTGATGAATTTAGTTTCAAAATTTCCTATATATCCGAAAATGTCTTTTATTTCAGTATTGAGGAAAAGTTTGATATCAGGATGATTTGAAACCTGCCTGATTTTTGATTTTATCAATTGCTGGGTACTGTACAGGTACGGGAAAGAAAGGTCAATATTATTAACAAGACCTCCAAGTTTATCTGATTTTTCAATTAGAAACACTTTCTTCCCAGCATTGGCAATTTCGAGTGCAGCTGTCAATCCTGAAATTCCCCCACCAATAATTAAAGAAGAATCGTTAATATCGACAGTTCGTTCATCAAGAGATTCATGATAGATAACCCTGTTAATGGCAGCAGCAATAAGAGCTTTTGCTTTTAGAGTTGCTTCAACTCTGTCTTCATGCACCCATGAATCCTGCTCGCGGATATTAGCCATCTCGAATAGATAAGGGTTTAATCCGGCCTTAGCAAGGGCTTTTCTGAAAGTGAGTTCATGCATGCGTGGTGAACAGGCTGCAACAACTATACGGTTCAGCTTGTTTTCTTTTATATCTTTAATGATTAGGTCCTGACCGGGGTCGGAACACATATATTTATAATTTTTAGCAATTACCACATTTGGGAATTTTGCCAATTCATCAGTGACAGCTTCAACATCAACCATTTTGGCTATATTTGTGCCGCACCAGCAAATATATAAACCGATTCTTGCTTCTTCCATTTTGATATATGTGATTATGTTAAATAATTTCTTTTAAAAATACTGCTTCCTATTTCCTGCCCTTTTTCTTTAGTTTTGAAATATAGATTGCCATTGGGCGGTATGCAATATGAGTCCATTTGCTAAACGGAACTATAAGAAGAGCCCACTGAGTAATTACAATAATATGAATGATATAAATTATAGTAGCAGTTTCATGATTTCCTGTTTGTTTCAGAAAATAAGCAATAAGAGCCGTCAATCCAAGTAAAAACAACCAGATCGGGAATAGCCAGTCGCTCAGCTCAGAAAATTTATGCACCTGCTCTTTTTTTGTAGCCCTGGTAATTAAAATAATTCCGGAAAAAAGTGTCATAAGTCCGATAACAAGGTATGCAACAATTTTCGGAGCAATACTTGGGCCTTCTGCGGTTTTTATCCAGTCAAAGAAGACAAACATCACAAGCATTACAATATATCCAACTGCAACAATCCAGTGCCGCAACCAGGCAAAAGCAGATTTTTCACATTTAAGAATTTTTTTCTGCGTAGCAGCATGGAAAACAAAATCAAAAAGACTGGAAATGTATGCGCCAAAAGGAACTTTTATTGTTTTGTCTTTGACAACAGAGAACCAGTACATTCTGAAAACGCCCGGAACTATTATGAATAAAGCAACAACCCCTACAAAATATTGCTCCAAAGTATGACCCAGAGCAAAGACCTCCCTGCCGGAATACAAAGTTATTATCAGGATAATAATTCCTAATATTAAAAAGGATAAAAGGTGCAATGATTTAATGGTATAGAATAATTTTGACAAACCTGTCCAGTCATAAACAGAAGTCAAGTATCTTCTTAGTGACATCATACGTTCGGCAGGATTGGCATCCCGGGGACAGGTTGTGCTGCAATCGCCGCAATAATAGCAGAGCCAGGGTTCCACATTTAATGATAGTTTTTGTTTAAGTCCCATCTGTAAAAGCCTTATATCTTTGCGCGGAAACACGACATCCTGTTCTGTTAATGAACAGACTGCGGTGCAATTCCCGCAATGATAACAATCGTTCCATTCTTTTATCCCGAAATCAGATAATTCTTTTTTTAATTTAGGATTAACACGTTGTGCCATTGAATTCCTCCGTTAAATAGTTGTTGAAATTTCTTTTGCTTTTTTTTCAATTTCCTGTAAGGAAATATCTTTAATACTTTTATTTATTTTCTTTTTAAGAATGCTTTGAATAACCCTCGATGCAGCAGCAGAAGCTTGTGCAACGGTATCGGGTATATCTTTAGGCCCCTGGCAAACTCCGGCAATACTTATACCACCAGTATAGGTACTGACAGGATCGCTGAGGTAATTTGATTCTACAAACCAGCCGTCAGCTGCCTGGTCGATACCGAGCATTTTCCCGATTTCTTCAGAAGAAGGATGAGGTTCAAGTCCAACAGAAAGAACAACCATATCAACTTTTTGTTCAGTCAGTTTTAATGAATGAATATCTTCTGTTTTAATCAATAATTTTCCATCCTTCTCATCGATTTTTGCAGTTTTACCGCGGACAACATTTATTCCTTCATTTTTAATGCGTTCATAAAATTCTTCGTATCCCTTTCCAAACGCACGCATATCAATATAATATTCGAATACGTCAGTATCAGGAAGTTTTTCCTTAATAAGATGTGCTAATTTCAATGAATACATGCAACAAACTTTTGAGCAGTATTTGTTGTAATTCTCATCCCTGCTTCCGATACAATGAATCAAAGCAACACTTTCAGGTGCTTTTCCTGAGTTTAAGAAAACAGCGTTTCCTTTTTTGTCTTTACTTCTGAATGTGATATTGCCGGAAGTAGGACCGGCAGCATTGACAAGGCGTTCAAATTCGAGTGATGTCACTACATTTGGAAATTTTCCATATCCGAAACGGTCATCGCGTTTTGCATCAAAAACTTTAAAACCTGTAGCAATAATTATATTCCCTACATTAATTTCTATCTCCTGGTCTTTATCATCAAGGTTGATACAATCCGGTACAGGGCAAACTTTTTCACAAACACGGCATTTGCCATTTTTTAAATAGGTGCAAGCATCAGGGTCAACAAGATATTTGTTCGGTACAGCCTGCGGGAAGGGAATATATATAGCTTTACGCATACAGGTTTGAGCATCAAATTCACTTGGTGCCAGCGCCGGGCACTTTTCAGTGCATATGCCACATCCGATACATGTTGCTTCATTTACCCTGCGGGTTCTTTTAAGAATTTTAACTTTATAATTTCCCGGTTCACCCTGAACATTTTTCACTTCGCAAAATGTCATCAGGTTAATGTTCGAGTGCTGTCCTATTTCAACCATCTTAGGTGTGAGTATACAGGCAGCACAGTCAAGAGTGGGAAAAGTTTTATCAAAAGTAGCCATGTGACCGCCAATGGTACCAGTTCGTTCCAGCAAATGTACTTTATATCCGGCGTTTGCAATTTCAAGCGAGGCCTGGATTCCGGCTATTCCCGCGCCGATTACAAGGGTTTCATTGTTTACCGCAGATTCTCCCGGAGATGCGGCTATTTCAAAGGGAATATCATATACCGCACAGGTCACTATGGCTTTTGCACGTTCAGTATCACGTTTTGTCAAAGCATTATTTTCTCTGAAAGAAGCTAATATCACATCTTCCGGATTATTTCCTGCTGCTACCATCACCTTTGTAAAATAACTTTTAACCATTCCCGGCATATTACCGGCAATAATGATCCTTTTCAGGTTTTTTTCTTTAATTTTACTGACAGCTTTGTTATGATCGGTCAAGGGGATATCCTGTTGGTTCCAGATAACAGAAACATCAGGATTTTTAGTCATGTGCGACGAAACTTCAGAAAAATCGACAGAGTCAGATAACCCGTTTGGATTGTAAAAGTAAATACCTGTTATTTTTTTTTCTCCCATATTATTGTTATTGACATGAATTATTTGAATATTTTAAATAATTAATCTTGTTATTTCATTAAAATTTGTTCATAAAAAAAAATAATATGAAGTTTATCATAATTAAAAATAAAAAATATCATAAGAAAGCATGATATATAATTGCAATAATATTTATTTAAATCATAGTAAGGTGTGATATATATCATTAATAATAATGATAATTGTCATTTATTGACGAATTGCGTTTAGTGTCAATAAATTATTTGATTTTGAAATGTGAAAAATAATCTGATATCAGAGGTTGGCGATTTTCTGGAGGTTGATTAAATCAAGGATAGTGATTTTCTTTCCATTTATCTCAATGAGATTATCTCTTTTGAATTCGGACAAAAGCCGGATTGCAGTTTCGGTTGCTGTGCCCACCAGATTTGCCAGATCTTGCCTGGATAATGAGATAACTGTATTTGGTTCTTCTGAATTAACCGGATCAGGCTTATAAACATTATTCAGAGTAACAAGTGTTTCAGCAAGCCTTTCCCTGACGGGCTTTTGTGCAAGAGATGTAACCTTAATATTGGCTTCATCTAACAACTCGCTTAATAATCCAATTATAGAATTTGTTATTTGCGGATATTTGTCTAAAAGAAATAGAAAATCCTGTTTGGTAATGAAACATAATAAAGAATCCTCAATCGCAACAGATGAAGAAGTATAATTCCGATCGCAAAAAAATGAACGTAATCCTAAAAGATCTCCGGGAAGAGCAAATCCGATTATTTGTTCTTTTCCATAGGTTCCCGTTTTATATATTATTATTTTGCCTTTTTTAATACAATATATTCCGCTTGGTCTGGTTCCGTCAGTGAAAACAGTCTGTTTTTTTTTATAAAAAATACATTTCTTTTTTTCAGTAAGGTCATGCAAATCATCTTTAGCAAGTATGCTGAAAAAAGATTTGAAAAGCACATTACAATTTTCACAATTATGCTCACCCATTATAATGTTTTTATTAACTATCAAAAAATATTTTCGCAAATATAATAAAATCATAATAATAAGGTATTAAGATATGAAATTATATTTTTTTTATTCCTCATATTTTGGAAACTCCGTTCCTGTCTGTGTTTCAGCAATAAAATATTAAGTTGTAATTTTGCGGTTTGCCGCAGAAATATTATATATGACATTTCCGAAAACAGAAAACGAAAATCGTACTTATATCATCACTGTAAAGGGACTTGTGCAGGGCGTGGGATTCCGGCCTTTTGTTTACAAAGCCGTTGCGGGACTTGGATTAACAGGAAGCGTGGAGAACAGAAATAACGGTGTTTTTATTAAGGTGAATGGGAGTGAAGAGACAATAAAAATACTTATCGAAAAGTTGAAATTAAGTGCTCCTTCTGCTTCAGCAATCGAATCCATTGAAATTGCAGAACAAGTATATGAAGACTTTGAAACATTCAGCATAGTAAAAAGCGAAAATGTTTCGGAAGAGGTTACTGAAATAAGTCCGGATATAGCTGTTTGCGATGAATGTTTGTATGATCTGAAAAATCAGAAACACAGGATTGACTATCCTTTCATCAACTGTACAAACTGCGGCCCCCGTTTCACCATTATAGAAGACCTGCCCTACGACAGGGAAAAAACTACGATGAGTAAATTCATAATGTGCGAAACATGCAAAGACGAATATATAAATGTACTTGACCGGCGCTTTCATGCGCAGCCGGTGGCATGCAATAATTGCGGACCGGTTTATGAATTGCATGTCAATGAAAATATTATTTCCGATTTTGCTGAAATTCTGAATACAGCAGCAACTTTTATTGATGACGGACTTGTATTGGCAATGAAAGGCTTGGGCGGATTTCATCTTGCTTGCGATGCTTTGAATGACACTGCTGTAAAGCGATTGCGTAAATTTAAAAACAGAGAGAGCAAACCGCTGGCAGTGATGTTCAGGAATCTTCTATCGATCAAAGAATATGCAGAGATAAGTGTTGAAGGAGAAATTGCAATCACTTCATGGCGGCGTCCTATTGTTCTGCTGAAAGAAAAAAGTGAGAAAAAAATTCCTGAATCCGTTAGTAATGCTTTGGGAACAATAGGAGCCATGCTCCCTTATATGCCTTTTCATTATTTGCTTTTTAAAAAACTGAAAACCGATGCGATTGTTCTCACAAGCGGAAATATTTCTGAAGAACCTATTATTATTGATAATATTGAAGCCAAAGAAAAACTTTCACCAATTTCCGATGCACTCCTTATTTATAATCGCGGTATTTATAATCGTACCGATGATTCTGTAATTTTTATTGCAAACGAAAAGGAAAGGATTATCAGGCGTTCGCGGGGATACGTGCCGAACCCTGTAAGACTGGGATTTAATGCAGAAGGAATTTTTGCTGCCGGTGCAGAGCTGAAAAATTGTTTTTGCTTTGGAAAAGGAAATCAGGCAATATTAAGTCAGCATATTGGCGATTTGAAAAATCTTGAATCATATGAATTTTATAAGGAAACAGTAAATCAATTCAAAAAACTTTTCAGGGTAAAACCAATACTTGCAGTTGGGGATATGCATCCTGATTACCTTTCCACAAGGTATGTGAATGAAATGGATGTTCCGAAAATGTTTGTTCAGCACCATCATGCGCATGTGGCATCGTGCATGGCTGAACATGGATTGAATGAAAAAGTAATTGGCGTAAGCTTTGATGGTACAGGATATGGCGACGACGGAAACATCTGGGGGGGAGAATTTTTTATTTGCGATTTTAAAGAGTATGAAAGAATTTCTCATTTTGAATATGTCCCCATTCCCGGTGGCGACAGGGTTTCGGAAGAACCCTGGAGAATGGCGGTATCGTACCTGTATAAGGTTTATGGAAAGAATTTTCAAACGCTGAATCTTCCTTTTCTGAAAAATATTTCTGAGAAAAAAAATTCACTACTCATTCAAGCTATAGATAAAAAACTGAATTGTCCGCTTACATCAAGTGCCGGACGTTTATTTGATGCTGTGGCAGCAATAACGGGCATCTGCGTAAACAATGGTTTTGAAGCAGAAGCTCCCATGCGATTGGAATCAATTATTGATGAAAAAATTCCGGAAAAGTATCCTTACGAAATAGGCGATACAATTTGTTTTGATCAAACCATTAATAATATTGTTGATGATGTGTTGAATAATGTTGAACAGCCTGTCATTTCTGCAAAATTTCATAATACTATTATTGATGTGGTGATTAGTGTCGTTTGTCATGTAGGGACAAAATCAGGAATTGACAAGGCTGTTTTATCCGGTGGTGTTTTTCAGAACAGATACCTGCTTGCAAAAACTGAAGAGGGCTTAAAAGAAAAGAACTTTAATGTTTACACTCACATCAAAGTTCCTTCAAATGATGGCGGGCTTTCACTTGGGCAATTAGCAATAGCTGTTGCAAAAATTAAAACACAGAGTACCAAATAATAATTATTTTTGTGATTCATTTAAATTTTTTATCATATGTGTCTGGCTATTCCTGCAGAGATAATTTCCATTGATGGTGAGATGGCTAAAGTAAGTATTGGAGGAACCATTGTGAATGCCAGCCTTCAATTACTGGAAGATCCGAAAATAGGAGAGTATGTGCTTCTGCATTCCGGTTTTGCCATAGAGAGGCTTAGCAAGGAGGATGCAGAAGAAACCATGCGTTTGCTCAAAGAGCTTGAGGATTCATACGAATCATAAGCTATGAAAGCTGTTAAAAGAACTGAGAACAGATTTCTGAGGGCGATTCTCAGAATTTTGGGAATTCTGTTTGTGGGATTGGGAATTACGGGTATAATTGTGCCTATACTACCGGCCACTCCTTTTTTTCTGCTTGCAGCCTGGTGTTTCATGAAAAGTTCCGAACGGCTTTATCGTTGGCTGATGACGAACAGGATTTTCGGGAAATATCTGAAAAATTATACAGAAGGCAAAGGAATACCATTAAAGATCAAAGTGGGTGTGTTAACATTATTATGGCTTATGATAGGATATGTTGTGCTGTTCATCTTCGGGCATATTTTAATCCGGATAATTTTATTGGCAATAGCAGTTGCGGTAACTATTCATATTACCAGGATAAAAACATTAAA
>JAZDMF010000034.1:0-4081 GCA_043801235.1 Bacteroidota bacterium
CTGCTTGGCGAAGAACTTACTTACACTGTACGTTTTCAGAACACAGGAACCGATACTGCTTTTACCGTTCAGATTAGAGACACGATAGACAGCGACCTTGACATGGCAAGCCTGCGCATTGTTTCATCAAGTCACAATGTATTTCTTGATGTGAAAAATGAAAACATTGTAACATTTATTTTCGAAAACATCCTGCTGCCCGACAGCGGAGCCAACGAAGCAGCTAGTAATGGTTTTGTTAAGTTTGCCATAAAACCAAAGCCCGGCCTTGCCGAATATACCCAAGTAACAAACAAAGCATATATTTATTTTGATTACAATTCAGCAGTGGTGACAAACCAGGTGCTGAACACATTTGTAAGTAATCCTGTTTCCGGAATTGAAGCCATTACTGTTGCTGATCAATCCATGAATATTTATCCCAATCCCGCAACAAATTACCTGACCATAGAAACAACCCAGCCATCACAAATCGAAATCCTGAATTTGCAGGGACAAATAATTCAAAAAAGCAACACTGCTGAAAAGAGCACGAGTATTGATGTTTCGGGGTTTCCGAAGGGATTGTATTTTGTGAAAGTGATTCCGATAGTTATCGGAACGGAAAATAATATTTCGGTGAAAAAATTTGTGAAACAATAAAAAAAGAAACGAAAATGTATAAACCTTTTCTTGACTTCAATATACGCAATCATTACCTTTATAAAATTCCTTCATCACAAATATTCAAAATCGAATTTTAAATTTCATTAATTATTAATGCACCTAAATTCTGATATCATGAAAACATTTACAAAAATTAAAATTATCATTGTGCTTGCTACTCTTGCAGTATATAGCATAAATTATACTAATGCCCAATGGCAGCAAACAAACGGGCCATATACTGGAAGTATAAGATCACTTGCTGTAATTGATACAAATATTTTTGCTGGAAGTTATGGATGTGGTGTATCTGTCTCGAACAACAATGGTGCAAGCTGGACATCAGTGAATAATGGATTGACAAATAATTATGTTATGGCATTAGGTGTGGGCGGTACAGATATTTTAGCCGGCACTGGTGACGGTTTATTTTTATCAACAAATAATGGAAGTTCCTGGATTGTATTAAATGATAGTTTGTGGGTTCAGGCATTAGCCGTTAGCGGTACAAATATTTTTGTCGGTGGAGGTACCGATAATAATATGGGTGTATATTTATCAACAAATAATGGAGCTTCCTGGACATTAGTGAATAATGGTTTAACAGATTTGAGTATTCGTTCTATAGCAATATTTGGTTCAAATATTTTTGTAGGAACTAATAGTGGTGTATTCTTATCAACAAATAATGGAGGACTATGGACTGCTGTTAATAATGGACTTCCCCAATCTCAGTATCATTCATTTGCTGCTATCAACACAAATATTTTTACCAGCGCGTGGGGAAATGGTTACAGAGTATATCTTTCAAATAATAATGGGAGCAGTTGGACAGCCGTTAGTAATGGATTACCGCCATATTCTACTATAAATTCACTTGCAGTAAGTGGATCAACTATTTTTGCAGGAACTAATTCTTTCGGTGTCTTTATTTCATCAGATAATGGAAATAGTTGGGCGGCCTGGAATAGCGGGGGATTGAGTAGTGAAGTTGTTGAATCGTTTGTTATAAGCGGTACAAATATTTATGCCGGTACAACTATGGGTTATGTTTGGAAGCGACCATTATCTGATATATCATCATCTAACTGTTCTGCTCAATTCACAATGTTTCCTGATACTGCAGTACTGCATCATTACTTTGCTGTTAATAATGCTTCAGGAGTGCCGCCTTTAACCTATCTGTGGAGCTGGGATGATGGTACTTATGATACAATTGCATATCCCAGTCATACATACAGCACCGCCGGGTTCTATAATATTTGCCTTTTCATTACAGATTCAACAGGATGCACAGATACTTATTGCGAAACCTCCTACTTGTCAAAAAATTCTGATGCAATTGTCTCTGTTGATGTAATACCGAATAATGCCACTGGAATCAATACAAATTACAGCAATGATAAATTTTCCATATACCCCAATCCCGCAACAAATTATTTAACCATAGAAACAACTCAGCCATCACAAATTGAAATCCTGAATTTGCAGGGGCAAATAATTTATAAAAGCAACACTGATGAAATGAATACAAGTATTGATGTTTCGGGGTTTCCAGAGGGACTGTATATGGTAAAAATAATATCAGCAAAAGGAATTTCAGTGCAGAAGTTTGTAAAAGAATAATTCAAACCCTTTAAAAAATATCAAAATGAAAAATCTCATAAAAACATTTCCTGCGCTGTTAATTGCTTTACTGTTCTCATTAAATATTACAAACGCACAAACATGGACCAATTATACCACTGCAGATGGATTAGTAAATAATGATGTTCAGGCTATTGCTATCGATGCGCAGGGAAATAAATGGTTTGGAACTTATGGCGGAGGTGTATCGAAGTTTGATGGTATAAATTGGACAACTTATACAACTGTTGATGGGTTGGCTTCTGATGATGTGCGGGCTATTGCCACAGATGCACAGGGAAATATGTGGTTTGGAACTTATTTTGGCGGTGTAACAAAGTTTGACGGTGCTAACTGGATTACTTATACCACAGCAGATGGTTTAGGTGGTAATTATGTTACTTCCATAGCAATAGATGCCCAGGGCAACAAATGGTTTGGAACGAATAATGGAGTATCAAGATTTGACGGTACTAACTGGACTACTTATACTACAGCAGATGGGTTAGGTGATAATAATGTTACATCTCTTGCTATAGATTTTCAAGGCAACAAATGGGTTGGAAGCTACAACGCAGGAATATCAAGGTTTGACGGCATTAACTGGACTACTTATAATATAGCCGATGGTTTAGTTAATAATTGGGTAAGATCAATTGCTGTTGATGTCTATAATAATATATGGGTTGGAACAGATATTCAAACTCTACCGCTACCATGCGGAATATCTAAATATGATGGAATAAATTGGACCACCTACCCCATACCATCCGGAACTTATTGTAAAGAATATTGGACAATAGTATTCGACGCACTTGATAATATGTGGATAGCAAATGGCTATTGGGTAATTAAATTTGATGGTGTTTATTGTTATGGTATTTTTGGCCATTGGACATACGCAATAGCAATAGATAACCAAGGCAATAAATGGTTTGGAACTAAAAACGAAGGAGTATGGAAATTATCTGATGGTGGCGCAGGCCCTCTAAGCTCTGTCTGTGTTATTAAAGGAAATATTTTTTATGATAATAACGAAAACGGAATATTTGATAATGGAGAAACAACATTAAGCGGAAAAATAGTCGAAGTTCTTAATGACAGTATTTTTTACACCACGCAAAGTAATGGAAGTTATTATATCCCTCGCGATACGGGCACATACCAGATTAAATGCATTCCTGCTCCATACTGGCAATTCACTACCGACAGTATAATTACAGTAGAAGTTAGTGATACTTCCACATATATCGACAACAATGATTTTGGAATTAAAATGGATGACGCTGCAAGCGATGTTTCGGTTGATATTGCAGGTGGCCCCACCCGTGCCGGCTTTGATGCGCATTACTGGATAACTTATAAAAACGAAGCGAGTGTTACAAAAAATGGAAGTGTTATTCTTACGATTGATTCTCTTACTTCGTTCGTAAGCAGCACCCCGCCGCCCGATTCACAAAACGGGAATTTAATTACATGGAATTATGTCAATCTTGTTATGCTTGAACAAAGGCAAGTGCAATTATTCCTTCACATGCCCGATGTGAGCCATTTAGGCGATACGCTTACAACAACTGCAATTATCAATCCTGTTCCCGGCGATATTTTACCGGTAAATAATTACGATACTTTACACCAGGTGCTTACAGGTTCGTATGACCCCAATGACAAATCAGTTGACAAAGGCACAAAAGAAAATGGTTATACCCTGCTTGGCGAAGAACTTACTTACACTGTACGTTTTCAGAACACAGGAACCGATACTGCTTTTACCGTTCAGATTAGAGACACGATAGACAGCGACCTTGAC
>JAZDMF010000035.1:0-20756 GCA_043801235.1 Bacteroidota bacterium
ATGAATGTAAAAGGTGACCTTATTGAAAAAACAACAACAGGAAACAAGTTGACTGCTGATATGATTAAACTTATCAACGCTGGCACCAAAGGAACAAAAGTTTATCTTGAATCTATTAAAGCTGTCGGTCCTGATGGATCAACTCGTACCCTTTCTCCCATTAACTTAAAACTATTATAAGCATATTGTTTATTAAGGAGGAATTATGTTAAAAATAAAAATTTTAATGCTGGCAATACTGGGATCAATGCTCGGTTCATTTAGCATTAAAGCCCAGGTAATGGATAGTCCGCCCAATGATGGGGTGTATGAAAAAATCCATACCGAAAATCGCATACCAATTCCTTATTCTCCGCTAAGGGAAGCCGATGCTTTCTGGACGAAACGTATATGGAGGGTTATTGATATGCGTGAAAAAATTAATCATCCGTTTTACTATCCTACTACTGAATTAAATGGCAGAAGAAGCATTATGCAGGTTCTTCTCGATGCTATTGAAGAAGGAAGCATTACCGCATATGATGCACAAAGTGACGAATTCCTGATCCCTTTTACTTACGATGAGATAATGAAAAGCCTCAACGTTAAGGATACACTTTCTTTTACAAGAACAGAGCCTCCTTATGATACATATGATTCCGTTATCGATATTCCTTTTGACCCCACTTTTGTGAAACAAATAAGGGTTAAGGAAGACTGGTTCTTTGACAAGCAGCGTTCTGTTCTTGATGTACGAATCCTTGGATTATGCCCTATAACAGAAGAATACGATGTTGACGGAGAACTTAAGGGATACCATCCTTTATTCTGGGTATATTTTCCGGAAGCAAGGAAAGTTTTTGCCACGGCTGAAGTTTTCAACCGGTTCAACGATGCCGAAAGAAGAACATACGACGATATTTTCTATAAAAGACTGTTCGGAAGTTATGTTTATAAAGAAACGAATGTTTACGACCGCAAAATCATGGAATACGCCAAAGGCATGGACGCCCTGCTTGAATCGGAAAGAATAAAAGACGATATCTTCATTCTGGAGCACGACCTCTGGGAATATTAAGAAAAAAAAATTCTGTAACTCCTCATAACAATATGGGGAGTTTTTTTTTCGTTTATTCTATAAAAGAGGAACGCAATGAAAACACTATCGATTTTTGTTTTGCTTCTTCTACCCCAGATTTTTTCAGCACAAGTTTTAACAGGCCAAAAGACACCCGTACCATTAGTTCCGGTCAGGGAAGCGGATGTTTTCTGGAGCAAACGCATTTGGCGCGTAATTGACATGCGGGAAAAAATAAACCAGCCTTTTTATTACCCGACTACGAAACTTGTAAACCTGGAGAGTTTTATGCAAATGCTTCTGGATGCCCTGCAGGATTCTCTTCTTACTGCCTATGACCCTGCAAGCGATGAATTCCTCGTACCGATTTCGTACGATCAGATTATGAATATGCTCTCAACAACCGATACTGTTACCTTTCCAAGCCCCGATCCGCCATACTACGATATTGATACTGTAATCACCATTCCTTTTGATCCGACAACAGTAAAGAAAATAAGGATAAAGGAGGACTGGTTTTTTGACAAGCAACGTTCGGTGATGGATGCAAGGATCATCGGCATCTGCCCTATAACCGAGGAATACGATGATGAAGGGGAACTGAAAGGATATAAGCCTCTTTTCTGGATATACTATCCGCAGGCACGCTATGTGTTTGTTCAGCATGATGTATTCAACCGGTACAATGATGCGGCAAGATTAACTTACGACGATCTTTTTTTAAGCCGTTTTTTCGGAAGCTATATATATAAGGAATCGAATGTATTTGACCGCAAGGTTTCGGAATACGCAAAAGGCATGGATGCCGTTCTCGAATCGGAGCGGATAAAAGAAGATATTTTCCTGACAGAAAGCGACCTCTGGGAATACTGATGAAACAGGATAAGAACATATCAGCTTACGGGCAGACTAAGTCCAAAATCCCAAATTCAAAGTACCAAATTCAAAAAGGTTTTACGTGGAGAATTATGATTTTGTCCGCCAATATTTGGCTGATTGGAGCTTTGGGCTTTGAGCTTGGGACTTTAAAATGAGGAAATTCATCCAAAGCGCAGTATAATAAAAAAATTTTCTGATTTATAATAAATAAATTGAAAAAAACTTGCATAAGCCTGCAGGGATTATTACTTTTATTTCCTCAAATTTTTAGCCTATGAAAAAGACTCCGACATTCGTTTTATTATTCAGCATTATCTGCGCTTCGGCTATAACTGTAAAAGCACAGTATCTTACCGGAATAGGTGCAACACTTGGCTTGTACGGCCGCGGCCTCACTATTATTCAGTATTTTGCGCCCAAGGATCGCGGGGCTGCAGATTTCCTTATTACCAACCAGTTCAAGGGCTATGTTTTTACCGGCTTGTACGAAATACATAATCCCAACCACAGCGAAAGAATTGAAGTTGCCAATGTGGGTTTTTTTGCAGGGATAGGCGGACATGCGGGAGCTGTTACCGCAACCGAGTATAAAAATGTAAACACAACCAAGAAAAAAATATTTGTTGTCGGCATCGATGTTATTGCCGGTGTCGAATGGAAATTGCCGCATATACCCCTGCTTTTAAGTATCAATGCCAAACCTTTTCTTGATTTGAACTATATCAAACAACAGCCCGACTGGCTTGACGCAGCCATCACTCTGCGATTGTTATTTTAAGATTTCTATTCAATATTTCAGAAACCGTAAATCATTTTGCGGTTTTTTTTTTATTTTTGTTAATTCAATTATGCCACACATTACCGAAACACCCATAGAATACCTTAAAGGCGTTGGCCCCCAAAGGGCTGAAATGCTGAAAAAAGAATTGGGGGTTTTTGCTTTCGGTGATCTGGTACAATACTATCCTTTCAGGTACATCGACCGGAGCCGCTTTTTTAAAGTAAATGAAATCAGCGGCGACATGCCGTATGTTCAGTTAAAAGGCTTTATCGATCATATAAATTTTGTCGGCGGCGGGAAAAAAATTATCCGCATGACAGCACGTTTCCGTGATGAGACAGGTTCTCTGGAACTCATCTGGTTCAATGGTTTCAAATGGCTGAAAGATAAATACAAGCCCAATATTGAATATACAGTGTTCGGAAAACCCACAATCTTCAGTGGCAAATACAATATTGCTCATCCTGAAATAGAAGATCCCGCAGAGCAGGATGCACCTATTTCCTTTAACCTCCAGGCATTTTATAATTCCTCGGAAAAGCTGAAATCAAAAGGACTCGACAGCAGGGGCATCAGCAAGCTAATGAAAGCCCTGCTGCCACAGCTAAAGGGCATGTTGTCCGAAACCCTTTCGCAGCAACTCATTCAGGCTTTAAAACTGATTCCGCATGAAGAGTCCCTTTTTCAAATTCATTTTCCGGAAAGCCGGGAAATGCTGCAGAAAGCACAATTACGCCTGAAATTTGAAGAACTTTTCTTTGTTCAGTTGCGACTGATAAAACTCAAACTTCTCCGTGCTGAGAAATTTTCAGGAAATAAGTTTTCAACGGTCGGTGATTACTTTAATGAATTTTATAAAAACCATCTTCCCTTTCCTCTTACAAACGCGCAGAAAAAAGTTATCAAAGAAATACGTAATGATATTGGCTCCGGAAAACAGATGAACCGTTTGCTTCAGGGTGATGTGGGCAGTGGTAAAACCATCGTTGCATTAATGTGCATGCTCATTGCTCTTGATAACGGTTACCAGGCCTGCATTATGGCGCCCACTGAAATACTGGCAATGCAGCATCTAACTAGTATTTCAAAACTTCTTGAGAAAACAGATATATCAGTAAAGTTGCTTACCGGAAGTACAAAATCGGCACAGCGGAAAAAAATATTGCAGGAACTGGAAAGCGGAGATTTAAAAATTCTTATCGGAACACATGCCCTGCTTGAAGAAAATGTAAAATTTTTAAATCTTGGTTTTGTTGTAATTGATGAACAGCACAGATTTGGCGTTGCACAACGCGCCCGCATGTGGCTGAAGAATGATATTCCTCCACACGTACTTGTTATGACCGCCACTCCAATTCCCCGCACACTGGCCATGACATTGTACGGCGACCTTGATGTTTCGGTCATTGATGAACTTCCTCCGGGCCGTAAACCTGTTAAAACTGTTCATTTCAGGGAGAGCGACCGTTTGCGCGTTTTCGGTTTCATGAAAAACCAGATAAAAGAAGGAAGACAGATTTATGTTGTTTATCCTCTTATTTACGAATCGGAATCGCTCGACCTGAAACACCTGATGGAAGGATATGATGTAATTGTCAGGGAATTCCCGCTGCCTCAGTATGCCGTGAGCATAATGCACGGACAAATGAAAACCCCCGATAAGGAATATGAAATGCAGCGATTCATCAAAGGTGAAACCAACATTATGGTTGCAACCACTGTAATTGAAGTGGGTGTTGATATTCCCAATGCATCGGTAATGGTGATTGAAAATGCCGAACGCTTTGGATTGCCGCAACTGCACCAGTTACGCGGCCGCGTAGGAAGAGGCGCCGATCAGTCGTACTGCATTTTAATGACAGGCGATAAAGTTACTTCTGATGGCAGAAAACGCATCGAGACCATGCTGCGCACCACCGATGGTTTTGAAATTGCTGAATCTGATTTGCGTTTGCGCGGTCCCGGCGATATTGAAGGAACACAGCAAAGCGGAATACTCGACCTGAAAATTGCTGACATTGTAAAAGATGAAAAACTTCTTCATTACGCAAGGAAAACTGCTATTGAAATTTTAGATAAAGATCCTTCTCTGTCAAATCCTGAAAATATTCCGGTTGCCCGCAGGCTTTCAGAAATACAAAAAGAAAAAACAAACTGGAGCAGGATCAGCTGAATTCAGCTGATAAAGGCCCAAGTCTCAAATTCCAAATTCCAAGCCCCAAATTCCAAGAGGATTTGTGCATAGTACCTGGGCTTTGGGCTTGGAGCAAGGAGACTGGGACTTAGTATTTCATTTAACGAGGGGGAAAAATCAGAAAAAAATTTTGAATGTGCAAACAAATACCTTATCTTTATAGGTTTGAAAGATTTATTCTTTCAGCCTTTCTGAATAAAATGTTTTTTGAAAACAGGTTTTCATTAAATATCCACTTAAACCAAAGTTATGAAAACAAAAATACTTCTCAAAATCCCGTTATTGTTTTTCTTGTTATTTAATATAAGCATCACGAATGCTCAAATGCAGGAGGAATGGGTAAAATATAAAACTGGTCTGAACAATGGTTGGGCTTATGGAAGTGATATTGCTATTGATGCTTATGGCAATATTTATGTAACTGGTGAATGCCAGAGAGACGACACCTCACGTAGTATTTTTCTGATAAAATATAATTCTGAGGGCGACACTATTTGGTCTACCATATATAATGGTGATGGAAACCCATTTGATTTAACAAGAAAAGTCCTTGTAAAAGATGGATTCGTTTATGTTTTTGGTAGAACATATTTAGATTCGACTTATCATAATTTGATCGTTTTTAAATATGATACACTTGGTGTATTGAAATGGTCAAGCGTATATCCGGTGTATTCGAATTTAACAATCCCATTAGATCTCGCAGTGAGCGACAGTGGAAATGTTTACATAACTTGTATGGAAAATGTAACAATTAATAAATATTTTCTTACAATGAAATATGATTTAAATGGAAATATAAAATGGATAAATTCATATAGCACAAGTTGGGAGAGTGGGAATTATAATTGCAAAATTACCATTGATCAAAATGAAAATAGTTATATAGCATGTGTTGAATCACAGGATTCAGTTAATGTATTTTTAACTTTAAAATATAACTCTGCCGGAATACAGCAATGGAGTTCAATTTATACACATCCTGATGCAGTCACTGCAGTCACTGCCAATAGCAATTTCCCCTGCGGAATAGCTGTTGACACAGATGGCAATGTATATGTAGCGGGACGGTTCAGCTATACTAATACCGGTTACGATATGATTTTAATTAAGTATAATTCATCCGGTGATACTTTATGGACATCTATATATAACAGGCAAGACAATAGTGATGAAATGCCTGATGTTCTTTACGTAAGTTCAGATGGGAGTATTTATGTTGCAGGTATAAGTTTTTATTCTGATGCAGAAATGATCATTTTGAAATATGATTCTTCAGGGAACATTTTGAATACCGGAATATGTGAAAATATGCCAGCTAATGCATGGTATAATATAAAAGTGGATGATAATGGTAATGCTTATGCCAGCGGCGAAGTTTTTTTGACTCAAAACTTTGACAAATCATATATTTATTCAATTAAGTGCGATGTGGATGGAGAAAAACAATGGGATGCTACATTTACAGAAAGTAATGGGAATAACTTTTCTCAAGATATTGAAATTGACAATTACGGTAATTTATATGTTCTAGGCATTGTTACTTTACTAAATTGGACTAATCACAAAACCGCATTAATTAAATATTGTGAAGCATGCCGATCAATAATAACAGGCACTATATTCCAAGACATAAACGGTAATTGTGTAAAAGACACCAATGATGTTGGTTTATCCGGTTGGCTTGTAAAAGCTGAGCCCGGCCCTTATTATGGAACTACCGATTCAAGTGGCTATTATAATATTTTTGTGCCACAGGGAACCTTTACTGTCAGCAGGATACCTGATCTTTTCTGGCAGCAGATTTGTCCTTCATCCGTTTCTTACACAGTAATACTGGCCGATTCAGGCGATGTATCATTGAATAATAATTTTGCAGAACAAATTGATATTTATTGTTCGCACCTTGAAGTGGACATAACTTCAGGAGCATTGAGGCCATGCATGAACACAATTTTTTCAGTAAATTACTGCAATACCGGTACTGTTTCAGTTGATAGTGTTTATATTGAAGTTGAATTTGATACAATTTTTACACCTGTCAGCAGTACTTTGCCGTGGAGTTCACAGAACAATAATATTTACACTTTTGATATTGGAACTCTTCAGGCAGGTCAGTGCGGTTCATTCCTGATTACAGCTCTTGTTTCGTGTTACGCAATACTTGGAAGCACTCATTGCACAGAAACATGGATATACCCTGATACTTCATGTTTCCCGAATGATTCCACATGGGATCATTCAAGTGTGGCTGTTGAAGGCGAATGTGTAAACGACAGCCTGGCTTGTTTTACAATATATAATACGGGCGATCCCGGCGCCGGAGACATGCAAAGTCCAGGCGAATATAGAATTTACGAAAACAATGTACTTGTTTATACCGGACAATTCCAGCTTGCCGGAGGTGACAGCCTGATTATCTGCTGGCCAACCAATGGAAATGCCATAAGACTTGAAGCAGATCAGTCACCCGGACATCCCGGCAACAGCCATCCGCAGGAAACTATTGAGGATTGCGGCGACAGTACCGGCAATTCCCTTGGACAAATTATTTTGATTCCCGAAGATGATATGGATGATAATGTTGAAATAGACTGCAAAGAAATAATTGGCTCCTGGGATCCAAATGAAAAATGGGTAAAACCTGTTGGCTTAACTCAAAACCATTATATTGATTCTGCTGATGTGCTTGAATACCAAATAAACTTTCAGAATACAGGAACCGATACGGCTTTTACAATAATAATCAGAGACACATTGTCACAGTATCTTGATGCCTCAACTGTAGTAGCGGGTGCAAGCAGTCATCCAAATACATTCAGAATCTATGGGCAGGGAATACTTGAATGGAGATTTGATCATGTTATGCTACCTGACAGCAATACAAACGAACCAGCCAGCCACGGGTTTGTGAAGTTCAAAGTAAACCAGTCGACTGATAATATACAGGGAACTCTCATTGAAAACACAGCAGGAATTATTTTTGATTATAATTCTCCCATGATTACTGATGTTGTGTGGAATATTGTTTATGATACAGTTTTTGTCACAACTGTTAAACCTGTATTAATTATCAATACAATTGAAGTGAATGTTTTCCCTAACCCTTTCAATGATTATACAACATTTGTTATTAAAGGCATGAACAAGAGTGAGCAATATAATTTGATACTCTATGACCTGATGGGAAAAGAAATGAAAAAGATAAATAATATTTCAGGTAATACCTTTAATGTCAGAAAAACTAATTTGCCTGCTGGCATGTATTTTTATAAATTGTATAATAAAAAAGAAACTATTGCTGCAGGGAAAATAATTATAAATTAATTAGGTATTTAGAATTTGTTTGAATTTTTAAAAAATCCCGCAGGGATTTAATGTGAATAATAATGCATAATAAATTAAGCAACACCGGAGGTGTTGAATGTCTTGAAGACGCCTAATATTAAACCCCTTCAGGGTTTATATTTCTTTCTTATTTTTTATTCACATTTGACCCTTTCAGGGTCATGAAAAATTTTAAATAGGTTCATAATATTTTTACATATTTCTTTTCTATATACAAAACATAACTCATAAGTTTTTTTACTTTTCCTTTCCTATTCTTTTAAAAGAAATCCATCCTTCTGATTTTATCCTTAAATTTGCACAAAATTTCCGGCTGATGAAAATATCGTACAACTGGCTGAAACAATATATAAGCATTGACACTGATCCGCAGAAATTATCGGAAGCGCTTACCGGCTGCGGTCTTGAAGTAGAAGCGCTGGAAGAATATTCGAGCATTAAAGGTGGTTTAAAAGGTTGCTTTATAGGAGAAGTGAAAACAAATGAAAAACACCCGGATGCCGATAAACTTACCATTACAACCGTTGATATTGGCCGGGATGAATTATTACATATCGTTTGCGGCGCTCCTAATGTGGAAGCAGGACAGAAAGTAGTTGTTGCCACAACAGGTACAACTTTATATACTGCAAAAGGTGAACTGGAACTGAAGAAAACAAAAATCCGTGGCCAGGTTTCAGAAGGAATGATTTGCGCTGAAGACGAACTCGGCCTTGGCACATCGCACGATGGAATCATGGTTCTTGAAGCTTCTGCAAAAATTGGAATGACAGCCGCTGAATATTTTAAAATTGAAAATGACTGGATCTTTGAAATAGGGCTTACGCCCAACCGCGCCGATGCCATGTCGCATATCGGAGTTGCAAGAGATGTTGCCGCTGCATTAAATGTAATAGATGGCGAAAATTATTCCTGCCGTCTTCCCGATGTCAACAATTTTAAAACTGATAATACTAATCTAAAAATTGATGTAATTGTTGATGATGTTATTGCTTGTCCACGTTATGCAGGCATCACTCTATCTGGTATCACTGTTAATGAATCGCCTGCCTGGCTTCAGAACAGGCTGAAATCAATCGGCCTCAGGCCCATCAACAATATTGTTGACATCACGAATTTTGTTCAGCACGAAACAGGGGAACCTTTACATGCTTTTGATACC
This sequence comes from Bacteroidota bacterium, assembly GCA_043801235.1. Taxonomy (GTDB): domain Bacteria; phylum Bacteroidota; class Bacteroidia; order Bacteroidales; family CG2-30-32-10; genus DAOQAK01. The sequence continues at coordinate 9,422 of JAZDMF010000035.1, forward strand.
GGTCATATTACAGGGAAAAAAGTCATAGTGAAAAAACTTCCTGAAGGAACAAAATTCATTACGCTGGATGAAACGGAACGTACGCTTGCCTCCAATGATCTGATGATATGCAATGACAAGGAAGGCATGTGCATAGCCGGTGTTTTCGGGGGAATTAAATCAGGTGTCACTGAAAAAACAAAAAATGTTTTTATTGAAAGCGCTTATTTTGATCCCGTACATGTACGGAAAACATCAAAACATCATGGGCTGAAAACCGATGCATCCTTCCGTTTCGAACGAGGCGTTGACCCGAACATTGTGATTTTTGCATTAAAACGCGCAGCCTTGCTGATGAAAGAAATCGCCGGCGGGAAAATTTCTTCGGAAATAGTCGACGTTTACCCTAAACCCATTGAAAATTTCAAAGTCAGTATTAAATTTGCCAATGTTGACAAGCTTATCGGTAAAAAGATCGACAGAAAAACCATAGAAAAAATTCTTGTTTCGCTTGGAATCTCTGTTATTTCTGAAAACAGCGAAGGCATGGAGCTTTCGGTTCCCCCTTTCAAAGTTGATGTACAGCGTGAAGCCGATGTGATTGAAGAAATCCTTCGCATCTATGGTTTTAACAATATTAAAGAACCGGATTCTTTCCACATCTCTCCGTCAAAAGCACCGTATCCTGATAAAGACAAACTACAAAATAAGGTTTCGGATTATCTTAGCAGCAATGGGTTTTACGAGATACTGAACAATTCCCTTACAAACGAAAAATATATTGACGGATTAAAATCATTCCAGCCGGAAAATAATGTTGTGATTATGAATGCCCTCAGCAATGAACTTGGCGTTATGCGCCAGTCAATGCTTTTCGGAGGACTTGAATCAATCCTGTACAATCACAACAGGAAAAATTTTGATCTGAAATTTTATGAATTCGGGAAAATTTATAAATATAAACCCGAAACAAAATATGAAGGGCTGAACCGTTATGAAGAAAAAGAACAACTGGCAATTTTTATTACGGGAAATACCGAACACGGAAACTGGAATACAGGAAAAGGAAAACCTTCAGACTTTTTTTATTTAAAATCTTTCATTAATAATATCCTCATGCTCTTCGGAATAAAAGAAAATGAACTTTCAATTAAAGAAATGGCAAATGAATTAATTGCCGAAGGTCTTGAATACACACTTAATAAAACGACTGTTGCCACTTTCGGAAAACTGAATAAAAATATTTTAAAGAAATTTGACCTTCGGCAGGATGTTTTTTATGCCGAGATGGAATGGAAGCAAATAGTTTCATTAAGCAAACTAAATATTGTTAGTTTTTCGGATGTTTCAAAATTTCCTGAAGTACGAAGGGATTTAGCGCTTATTATTGATGATAAAATAAAATTCTCGCAAATAAAAGAACTGGCATTTAAGACTGTACCGGCTTTACTTAAAGAAATAAATCTTTTCGACATTTATTCTGATGAAAAAATTGGCAATGATAAAAAATCATATGCTGTAAGTTTTATTATTCAGGACAAAGAGAAAACGCTTACCGATGCTGAAACCGATTCAATTATAAATAAACTTATCAGTGTGTTTTCCGAAAAATTAAATGCAAAACTCCGACAATAAAACATGTTAATAAATATTCTGTTTAACCAGGTTTTTCAAGTCATTGCAGGAATACTTATTGTGGGACTTTTTATTATTATGATCCGTTACCTGTGGCTGTCCTTCACCGAAAAATCGTATCATCCGGCTCAATGGACACATTGGAGAAAACAAAATCTTATTCCCAAAACAATTATTGAGATTGAAAAAAACTATGATGATAAAATCCGTTTGTATAATTTCTGGTTTCAGATAAACCGCCTGCAACGCGAAAATATTAAAGGCGCTTTTGCTGAACTTGGCGTGTATAAAGGCGAAACCTCTAAAATAATTCATGCGATGGATAGTGCCCGAAAGTTTCATCTTTTCGACACTTTTGAAGGATTTAAAAAAGAAGATTTGAAAATTGAAACGGGTGAGGCAGCAACCTATAGAACAAAAAATTTTGCCGATACCAGCGAACAAAAAGTCTTAAATTTCATCGAAGGGAATAAAAATATTATTGTTCATAAAGGACATTTTCCGGAAACTGCAAAAGGACTGGAAAATGAAACTTTCGCATTAGTAAATATTGATGCCGATTTGCATAATCCCATAAAAGAAGGATGTGTATTTTTCTATCCCCGCCTCGCTCCCGGTGGTGTTCTGATTATTCACGATTACAATCATAAATGGGAAGGCGCCATGAAAGCAGTGAATGATTTTGCAAAAACTATTCCTGAAAACTTAATTGAAATTGCCGATATGCACGGATCGGTGATGATTATTAAAAACAAGATTGTCTGACGCCTTCGAGAACAAACCTGTACTATGGTTTATAATGTCAGGCTGAGTTCCTGCCTGGTCGGCAGACAGGTATCAAAGCCTGACCGTATAAGTGTTCATTTCTCGATAAACCTGCCTGCCGGCAGCAGGCTCGAAATGACATTAAAGCATCTCTGAAAACTGAAAATTAGTTTTTAGAGGTTCCTATTAATAATTTATACTGACAACAACTAGCTAAGGAAGTTCTGAATATTCAGCAAATACTGACTATTCAAGGTAATCCATTTTTGCTTTTTCTCTAATTTATTTTTAAGCTGCTGTACTTTCATCTGCGTGGAAATTATATTTCCAAAAACATATTGTTCAAAAGGCAGCAAATTAAATTTCTTCAACATGATGCTGCACTTTATTGAAATGCTGTCGGCGGAAATATTCTGTAAAATGCTGTCAGGGCAAGGGCTTATGTAATTCAGATCGCTTTCGGTAATTACCTCCAGTTTCACGCTGGCAATTCCCGATGCAATAATATCGAGTTTGGAAGCTGCAGTTTGTGAAAGATCGATGATGCGGTTGTAATATTTCGGGCAGCGGTCGTTTATTTTTACAATTACGTATTTATTATTGTAAAGGTTTGTAATTTTTACAAGCGTATGAAATGGTAATGTAGCGTGTGCTGCAGTGTATTTAGCGTTGTCAAAAATTTCACCGCTGGATGTGTAACGCCCCTGGAATGCACTGTGATAATAGCTGGCATACCCGCTTTGCTCAAATTTCTGAGCCTTCGTAAAGAAACTGAATGCAATTATAAAAACAAGGCATAACGTATTTCTCTTATTCAGGGTCATATTATTAAATCTGGTCCGACAAAAATTGATTCAAACTGCAAAGCAGTTTATTAAAATCTTTTTTATTAAGCTTCTGTTAAAGCGTTGATGCAGGTTTCCTGCTGAATATTTTTAAATTCTAATATCTATTCCGATAGCTACCGGAAAGGATTTTTTCTCAGAGTTTCTTTAGTTTCTCTTTTAGGCCAAATCAAAACAAAATTACATTGGGGCTGCAAATGTACATATTTTCCGGAAAATGCAAATTTTATCTGACTACTTTTTCCGTTTTTATTCCATCTTATATATAAAAAAAGCAAATAATCCTTGCTTTCGGCTTTATTTTGTTGTAATTTTCCCATTCTAAATTATTCATCAAAACAAACACATATGAAAAAGCTACTCTTTTTATCCGGAACATTCATTCTTGCATTCTCACTTTTGATCTCTTCATGCAAGAAGGACAAAGATGACAACACCCCCACCGGCGCCACCGGAACTGTAAGCGGAAAAGTGATTGCTGCCAATGGTACCACTCCCATTCCCAATGCAAACGTTTTTATTGATGTGGACGGGGAAATATATTTAACTAATTCTGACAAAAGCGGAAACTTCTCTCTCGTTGCCCCGGCAGGTGCCCAGGTATTAAATGTTCAGACAGGCAACGGCACCATATTCCGTGCTCAATATCCGGTTGCTATTGAGGATGGCCAGACCACCACCGTCCCAGACGGAACACTTAAACTGGAACAGGCAGCCAACTTGGCTTATATCACGGGTTACTGGGACGAAATAGAATCTGTAATTATCGATTCGCTGGGATATACTGCCGATGAATTGCAGATGTCCGACCTTGACAACCTTACAACCCTTCAGAATTATTCAGGATTGTTCCTGAACTGCGGAAAGCCGGGAGCCATGGACAGCCTGAAATATGCAAACCTCAAACAATATGTACTCGACGGCGGAAGCATCTATGCTTCGGATTATGCCGTTGAATACCTTACCGGCGACGGCAATGCAAAATTCACAACATCTCATAAGAACAACAACCCGCCAAAAACCACCTGCGTTGGTGATACGGGTGGATTTATTAATGATACAACTTTATGCACTGACAAGATTGGATACACATGCACCCGCACAGCCAATATTCTGGCAACTGATCTTCAGGATTATCTCGGTGCCACTACCGTTGATGTTACATACGACCTCTCTTCATGGGAAGTAATACAAGTTGTAACCAGTCCGTGGGAAGTGTTGCTTGAAGACCCGTTAACATGGGGATCTCTCGCAGTGCGGATGACCGCCAACGGCAGCAATATGAAAACCTTAAAGCTGATGGAACAGGGATGGGTTACCATATGCCACATACCTCCCGGCAATCCGGGCAACGCTCATACAATTACCATTTCTGTCAATGCATGGCCTGCCCACCAGGCTCATGGCGATTACATAGGAACCTGCCAGGGCGGAGGTACATCCGGCGGCAATATTTATTTCACCACCTTCCATAACCACGTACAGGGAACCATAAGCCAGGATGTACAGCATATGCTGGAATATTTTGTGCTGAACCTGTAAGGAAAATATTTAAAAAGAAAAAGCGGGATCTTTCCCGCTTTTTTATGCATTATTCTTTAATAAACTTAGTTACAGCATATCTTTTCGCAGTAGTCATTTTTACAAAATACAATCCTGAAGGAAAATCTGAAACATTGATTTTCGTATAATTATTATTATCTGCCGATTTTCTCAGAATACATTGACCTTGAATATTGTAAATCTCGATCATTGGTTTTTCCGATAAATTATAACTTATGGTGATGTTATCATCCGAAGGATTCGGGTAAATAGAAAAAATGCTGTTATCATTAGGTGTTTCAAACAATCCATCCGGATTTTTTACTATTGTACTTGTAGTGTTTGTTGCAACCGCCTCGTTGAAATCGAAATAAATATATGCAGTATTAGTGATGATGTCGCCTACAATCAATGAACTTTTGGCCTTAACAGAATATTTTACAAAGCCGTTGCTGCCGGTAAAATTCACATTGCTGTCGGGCAGCAGGATATTTGCAAAAGTAAATTCAATAATTCCTGCACCGTGAATATTATATATGCAGGGATGGCTTGAGGCAATAAATTCAAATGATGCAATATTCAGATTCGGGCTTAATGTATCAATTAATATAATGTTAAATGCCGTATCAGTTCCCGTGTTCTGGAAGTGAATGGTGTAAACTAATTCTTCACCATCAGCAATTTGCTGAGGAATAATGCCGGCTTCAGGCAGTACTTCTTTTTCATTTGGATCGTACGATCCTGTAACAATTTGCTCTAAACTGCAATAATTATCTTCAGGAATTGTATCGCCTGCCACAGGATATATAGTTGCAGCAAAACTTAACTCATCACCTATGGGAACGTACGACGGAATATGCAATGTTACATCAATGTTCCTGCTTTCCAGAGGAGCAAGGTTCAAAAAATTCCATGTTATGGTATTGCCGTTTATTGAGGATTGAAGCGGGTTGCAGCTTATAAAAGCAAGGCTGTCGTCGAAATCAAAATCAATATATCCGCTTAAGGTATTGGTGCCTTTGTTTGTGTATGTAATCCGGATTACATCATCAAAACCGGGACGGGCAGGAGTGATATTGGTTAAAGTAATGCTCAGGTCATTCACATTTGGTATATAATGCACAGCAAAATTTTTCCCGGTATCGGAAGTTGTGACTGCATAATACGGTGGATTAGTGAAGCAATATAACGATGGCTCAACAATGCTGATTGTATCAGAAGCAACATTTGAATAAGCAGTATAATTACCACTAGAATCGGTATTGAAAACCCAGTTATCTGCATTTGTTTTTACAATTACATTTGGAATTCCATTTTCACCATTATCTTTTGTACCATTATTATTAATATCATTAAAAACATTGCCGGAAAAATTATACGTTGAAATATTAAAGTCGGATAAGGCACGCTTCCAGACACCATATTCATATACACCGCCATATAAATAAGTCCCGTCATAAACTAACGAAGTAATACGTCGAGAAGGTAAACCGGACGTAATATCTGTCCAACTTAGACCATCGTTTGTTGAAATATATATTCCATCATTAGTAGCTGCAATAATATTTGAGCCACTTATTGCTAGTGAATTAACCATGTGGGTGATATAACTAATTTGTATGAAATTCCAGGTCAAACCGTTGTCAATTGATAAATAAATTCCATTACCTACCCCTACAAAGATTCGGTTTCCGCTAATTGCAATACATCCTATGTTTGTCGGGCTGTTGTTTGCCTTGGTCCAGTTTATTCCATTATCTGATGATATATATAAGCCGTTATCAGCGCCTGCAAATACTTTTGTTCCGCTTGCATCTAAATCATTTATTAATGCTCCACCTGTAGAATCTATAATGTGTCTCGTCCAGCTTTCAGCATTATTTGAAGAAATGTACACTGAATTCTCATAACCAGCAAAAATATTACTTCCATAGCAAGATAATGCAGAAATGATTTGAGTTTGCAGCCCATTATTGGCTTGAACCCAATTAGTACCTAAATCCGTTGATAGATATATCCCGCTGCCTTGGGTTCCAGCTAAAACAGAAGAACCAAAGGCAATTAATGAACGAATAATTGTATTAGGAAAACTGTTGTTGTTAATAAATTCCCAGTTATTTCCATTATCGGAAGTTGAATATAATCCACCACTGCCCCCAGCAAATAAATAGTTACTGCTGGTAGCCATTGTGTAAGCAATAGTATTTAAAATTCCATTATTAGCAGTGGTCCAACTGGAGCCATTATCAATTGACTGGAAGATTCCGCAATAAGCAGAAGCAGCAAAAACAGTTGATCCGTTAAAAACAAATGCATTGTAACATATTTCAGGAAGGTTTCCGTTTGCTAATGCCCATGTTACACCATTATCAGATGATCTTATTATTCCGCCATAATATGTTCCGGCAAAAATATTTGTTCCATCAGTAGCTATTGCAAATATAATGGTTCCGTCATATACTTGTGTCCAATTTGCACCACTATCGTTAGAATGAAAAATTCCATGTTGAGTCCCAGCAAATAAATCCTGTCCGCTTCCTGATAATGTATTTATATCTTCATCAATAAGAGGACTACCTGCTTCTGTCCAACTTGCACCATTGTTATCAGACAATAATAAACCCATCTCTGTTCCGGCAAGAATATTAGAGCCTGAAATTAAAAAGGAATTTATTGTGATATAATCTTCCGGCACACCGTTATTCATACTAATCCAGTTTTGTGCATTATCCTGAGACAGATAAATTCCATCAAGAAAAGAACCGGCAAAAATATTTGATCCGCTAATTATAATAGATGTGATGGAAACAGAGTCAAGGCCTGCAGAAAGCCAGTTGGCTCCATTATCGGTTGATAAAAATATGCCCTGAACTGTACCTGCCAAGATTGTTGACCCACTTGCAGTCAATGATCTGACACTATAGTTGGTGAACCCATTATTCGATGCGGTCCAGGTTGAACCGTTATCTGAGGATATAAATACACCATTATTGGTTCCTGCAAATAAATAAGAGCCCGAGGAGACCAGGCAATTTATCTGACCACCATTCGGCCCGTTGGTTTGCTGCCATTGCGCATTTGAAATTGAATAATTCAAAATGCAGAATGCAAATTGCAAAATGAAAAATGTAATGACGGGAAGTGTAAGTATTTTTTTCATAGTTTATTGTTTTATTGTTCCGGGTTGAAAGAGAATGATTGGTTACAGGTTACTGGTTGCATGTTGCTGGTTAGTTTTACGTTATATGCCAAACAATTTCATTTTATCATTTCATTAGCTTTTTTTCTATATGCAAATTGCATACTGCCTACTGCTTACTGTGGACTGCCAACTGAACTATTCCTTGATAAATTTCTTCACCGAAATATTATTTTCAGATTTTACTTTTATAAAATACATTCCCACAGGAAAAGCCGAAACATCAATACTTATTTGTTCTTCATTAGAAAATATTTGTTTCATCAATTGTCCCTGCAAATTCATGATTTCGATTTCAGATGGCTGGGTAGTTTCTATGGTTAAATAATTTGTAGATGGGTTTGGATAAACAATAATATCATCATTTGCCGGTGAATTAAGGACAGCTGTAACAACTGCAATGGTGTTAACGGTGGTGTTTGTTACAACGGCAGGGTTAAAATCAAAATATATTTGTGCAGTATTATATATATGTGATCCTTCCGGTACGTTTGAAATTGGTTTAATACTGTAACTAACAAAACCCTGGCTTGCAGGGTTGTTCACAGTGCTGTCGGGCAGCATTATAAGAGGAAAATCAAAAACAAGAACATGATCGGTCAAACTGTACTGCATATAATGACTTGATGCAACAACGCGGAAATCAGAAAGATCAAGATTATCACTTAAGGTATCAATAACTGTAATATTATAAGCCGTATCGGAACCGGTATTCTGGAAATGGATAATATATGTCAGTTCCTGGTCTGGCGTTATGTTTCCTTCTGAATCTTTTGTTTTCGGAAAAACTTCTTTTTCATTAGGATCCCAGGAGTTTGATACAATAAAATCTTCAGTAATTATATTATCTGAAGGGTTATTGTCGCCCGAAATTGGTTCAAGTGTTAATGTAACTGTTATAGTATCGTCCTGCTGGGCTGTTGAATCGATGGTAAAATATATGGTTGAAAAGTTCCACCAGTCAAGTATTGACATATTTGTGAAAGCCCAGGTAATTGTATCCCCATTAATAGTTGTAGCCGGTGGAACTACGCTATCAATAGTCAGGTAACCCGGTTCATCAAACACAAGTGTGGCTGTTCCGTTGATACTGTCACATTGGTAATTAGTAAAAAACGGGTAAAGAAATCCCTGGAAGCCCGGTCTGAAACGCCATCCATACATAAATCCTTTTAAATCAAACCCCGATTGGCATCCAAATGCAAAATCATTCCCGCTTGATGAGACTCCTGTATTTATAACATAATACCCACTCGATGGGCATGATAACGGAAGGTTTACAACAGGGTAATAATTCCAGTCAGTATAAAGAAAAATGGAGTCTGTATGACTGCAATTGTCAGGGAAATACAATGAATAATTTCCCGATGAATCAGTTACTGCCCAGCCATCATAATAGCAGTCGTACCAGTAAAGAGTATCCCAGTAATAATAAGATGTTATCAGGTACATTTCAGGTATTCCGGCTTCTCCCGGGTCTTTTATGCAATTGTTATTATTATCAACAAATACATTACCGCTTATTCCGGAACATGAACTTCCGACAGAAGTTTGCCATGAGGCCGTATCAACAATTCCATCAGGAAAAGAAACAATGCAATTTGCAGTATAATTGCCTGGCAGTAAATAATTATGAGTTATGTCAAAATACAAATATGGCCAGTAATATCCTCCCCAATACCAATAATAATAAGGGTAATACATTATGACATCATAAAATGATTCTGTGATAAGGGTATCATAACCATCGCCAAAATTTAAGTAAATACTGAAAGTATCTGTTACATCCTGGATGTTCATTGAGAAAAGCGATAAATAATTATCTGTTCCTGAATAATTGAAATTTAGTGAATCGCACCACTGATATGAATATGAATAAAATTGTTCGATATAAGAAAGAGGAGCAGGATCGGATGAAATTGTTATCATTGAATCACCGTAAAAATCGTAATATAATAATGTAGTAACTGTATCGATCAAAGATGTTACAGTGCAAACCGGTTTATAAACTCCTGGCAACACATACTTGTGAAATGCCTGTGAGAAAAAATAAGATTCAACATAAAAAGAGTCGGGATAATAATTATATGGGTGCATACTTTCTATAGTTCCGTCGCCAAAATCATATGTAACGGTTATATCTGCAGTGTCTGAAAAATAATCGGTATAAATTTCTGTATAAAAAGGTAAAATAATATTTACCGGAATAGAATCAAAATAATAATCATAGTAATATCCGGCGCCAAAATATACAAGCATATTTGTAGAATCCGCCAAACTGTCTATAGCGAGGGCTTGCTTAAGCACAGAAAAAAAATCTGTTCGGGTTTTACCCGATTTTTGTTCAGAGGGAAGTATTTTCTGAAATTTCTTAAAATTATCATTGGTGAATGATGGTTGAGTTTGATGCTGTTTTAATCTTGCATCTTTTACGCGGGGATAATTGGAAGTGCCATTGCCTGACAGGTTTTGCTGTTGTGATAATGCATCGGTGGAAATAAGGAAAAGTAAAACAAGTGCACCTGAAACAGCAACTCTGAAAAACGTAAAATTTTTTAGTTTTTTCATGGAGGTAAATTTTTGAGATTAATATTTTTTTATCGAATGTGCTTATTTTGAATAAAATATCGTATAAAATTAGTGATTCAATAAGCTGAAGTCAAGAAAACATTAAAATATTTCAACTCGAAATATAATAGCTCAACACCAAAACCACGCCCACAGCATGCTTCAGATTTTTGAATTATTCCTTTACAAATTTCTTCACTGTTATTACTTTTTCTGATTCTGCTTTTATAAAATACAGTCCCTCTGGAAACCCCGAAACATCAATACTTGTATTCATTTCATCAGTGTTGCTTTTATAAATTATTTGCCCCTGCAAATTCAGGATTTCAATTTGTGATGGCTGAGTTGTTTCTATGGTTAAATAATTTGTTGAAGGGTTGGGATACATATTCATGGATTGATCGTCAGCAGGAATGGCTTCAATCCCTGAAAACGGATTGCTTACGTAAGTGTTCAACACCTGGTTGGTCACCACTGCCGGGTTGAAATCAAAGAAAATGTGTGCTTCGTTTGTTACTTCGGTATATTCGGCAAGACCGGGCTTGGGTTTAATTGCGAATTTCACAAATCCATTGCTAGCAGCTTCGTTGGCTCCGCTGTCGGGCAACAGGATGTTTTCGAAAATAAATGTTACAATGTTTTCATTTTTCACATCAAGAAGTACATTGTGACTTGATGAAACAATGCGCAGGCTTGCCATGTCAAGGTCGCTGTCTATCGTGTCTCTAATCTGAACGGTAAAAGCAGTATCGGTTCCTGTGTTCTGAAAACGTACAGTGTAAGTAAGTTCTTCGCCAAGCAG
>JAZDMF010000057.1:0-14894 GCA_043801235.1 Bacteroidota bacterium
AATTGGCATTGCATTCTTGCGAGGGACATATAAATATTTTTTGAAGCTGTGAAAGATGAAGTTTCTTGTTGACGCTCCGGTGCATTTCACGAAGAGTCTTCGTAAAACCTCTTTTTTTGAAATATATCAATTGCTGGAAAAAAGTATCAGGCGATTGCACTTGGAGCATTTGTTTTATACATCAAAAATATCACAAATTAACAACAATGACAAGATAAATCTTATATATTAGATGTATAGATATATTGATAGTTCGGAGAGATTTTTTCAATAGATTGGAAAAGGAAAATAGTAGATAAAATTTCTATTTTAACAGGCTCACATGCCCGGTGTACACCATTTCGCGGTAATTATATCCTTTGATTTTTACCTGGTAAACATAAACTGAAGGAATCATCAGGCTTCTGTCGGGATTGTTGTCATACCCGCCATTCCAGCCTTGTGTGGGATCTTTGGTTTGAAATACAATATTGCCCCATCTGTTGTATATTATCATTTCATAGGTTCCGGGCTCCCAGCTTATGCCGGAAGCATTGAAAACATCATTAAGTCCGTCGCCGTCAGGTGTAAAACTATTGGGAATGTAAATTGTGAAAATGTCGTGTACTTCCACCTCTTGTATAAGTGTATCTGTGCAGCCATAGCTGTCGGTAACAATGAGCATAACCTGATAAACGCCCACAGCGCCGTATGTATGCTCAATGGATTCTCCGTAAAACGTTCCCGAATTATCGCCGAAGTTCCATTCGAATGATGCAGCTCCGTTTGATGATGAAACAAAAGTAACATCCGCATAACTGATGGAAATAGGGTTGGGGTGGTACCAGAAACCGGCCTGAGGTCCATGCTGGTTGATAATGTCTACCGTGACAGTAGAATCGCAATATCCGTCATCAACAGTAACGCTGTATACTCCGGGAACAAGGTTGGAAATAGTGGCTGTGGTTTCCCCGTTACTCCAGATGTATGTGTAATTACCGGAACCACCCGTAACAGTTACAGTTGCGGAACCATCTGCCTGATCGCAATGCGAGTTGACAACATCAATTTGAGGCGCTGGCGCACTTCCTGCGATAATTGTTGCATTCAGGCTGGCAGAACAACCATTGGCATCATATACAGTTACAGTATAATTTCCTGCAGGAAGATTCGATGCAGTGGCTGTGTTTTGCTGTGGAGAAGTATTCCACTGGTAAGTAAACGGTGAACTGCCCGTTGCACTTACTGTTGCAGAACCGTCCGCCATACCGCAGGTTTCGTCAACAATATCTGATATGGAAACAAAAAGATTTGAATTTGTCCCTACATTTGCTGTATCTGTAATTGTACAGTTCCCGTCCGAGATAGTAACAATATAGCTTCCTGCAGCAAGATTGGAAGCAGTTGCCATATTTTGCGGGGGGGTTGTATTCCATGTGTATGTATAATTTCCTGAACCACCTGTAACCGTTACTGTGGCCGATCCGTCGGCTGCGGTGCAGGAAGCTGGAACAGTGGCCACAGATGTGGTGAATAAATTGACAGTGAACGGAAGACTGCCTGAAGGGGCAACATTGCCGCATAAATCGGTAACAGAACTGCAGGAAGATGCATTCAGGTTTAATGAATAACTTCCTCCTTCAGATATGGAAGGAGAAAAATTTATTGTGAAAACTTTTTCCTGCGTTCCTCCCGATGCACAGTTTGAGCCTGTCAGGCTGCTTATGGAATAAGGCCCTCCGGGTCCTGTCAGTGAAATATCGCAGGCTGCAATGGTGCTGCAAAGAATATTTTCAGAGAATTCGAAGGTGATTGAGGTTGCCCCGCAGCCAATGTTCGTAAGTATCTGGTGAATCAGGGGAGGCACGTTGTCGAATAATTGTGCTGAGGAAGAACTGAAGTCAATGGAATAGCCATAAGTTGATTCCGACCAGTTCGAAACCATCATCACATATATATTTCCAGCGGTTACAGGAATGTCGGCATTCCATGGCGGGCCGTTCAATGTTCCGGGGCCGTTATAATTTCCGGTGCCTCCGTTAGCAGTGCTGGCGCCTGTGGCTCCGTTAAAGCCATAAGCGTCGCCCCATGAGTTGCAGCTTACTTCAAGAGACGGATTGTCGTCAATGTCAGCGCAGGTGGCATTGGTGAGGTTGAAAACAGTCCAGTCATAATCATCTCCCTGGCCGGATGTGTTATTCGGAGTAATTATAAAACTGAAATTTCCGCTTGTTTGCGCAGTAAAAGTGTACCACACATCATGAATTTCTCCGTCGGTGCATGAAAAATTTGTATCTATTTCATCAGGATAATTTCCGGATCCGATGTATGAATTGGCTTCATGATATAAGTCCTGGCAAATGGGAATAGCCCCTGCGCAATCCTGAACTGTCGGGGCTTGAGCTTGTATAATAAAAGGTAGCAGTAAAGAAAATAATAAAGTATAAAATAGTTTCATCGCATTCAGAAACTAGGGAGCTAATGTTATCTTTCCGATATATTCGTGTTTTGGACCTTCCAGTTCTTTAACTTTTATCCTGTAGATATAAATGTCCATTAAGATATCGTTAAAATTTCCTTTATTATTGAAAGTTCCGTTCCATGGTTCGCATTGGTTGAGGGCAGAAAACCATTTGCTTGTATGGAACATTAAATTTCCCCAGCGGTCAAAAATAAACATGTCGAAATTATCAGGATCAACGCTTAAGCCTTTTGGAGTCCAGTAATCATTGATTCCATCACCATTAGGGGTAAATGAACTTGGAATATATAGGGTAAATATTTCTTTTACCTTTATCGTGTCCTGTGTGGTGTCCGTGCATCCGTTATTATCGGTAACAATCAATGTAACCAGAAATGTACCGAGGTTTTCATATGTATGTGTAAGTTCATTTCCGCTCCCGTTAGAAGTTCCATCACCGAAATTCCAGTCCCATGTAACGATATTGCCGCTTGAATTATCGAGGAAAGAAACGGGACCGTCAATCGGTGTGAGTATCTGTGGTTGTGCCGAAAATCCTGCAGTAGGACCGGGTAAACTGGGAACAGTTGCAATAGCAGTGACAGTACACAAGCCATCATTTACAGTCACAGTGTATGAACCCGAAGCTAATCCTGTAGCTGAATATGTATACTGCGGCGGGTTCGAGTTCCATGAATATGTGTAAGATCCTGTGCCGCCGGAAGCGGTCACTGTTGCGGTACCGTTCAACATATCGCAGGTTTCGCTTGTAACGGAGGTGGAAGCAGTAGGAGGTACCGTTCCGCCAATGGTAACGGTATTGGTTGCCGTGCAGCCGTTAAAATCAGTCACGGTAACATTATAGGTTCCGGCAGGTACATTTTGAAGAACGGTTCCTGATTGTTGTGGTGAAGAATTCCATGAATATAAATATGGCGTTGTTCCTCCGGTTGCATTGGTTGTTGCACTTCCGTTTGAAAAGCCGCAGGATGCATTAATAATGTTGGTTATTGTTACAGAGGGTCCCGCCGTATTTGTTATAGTTGCTGAAGCAGTGGATGAACATGAGCCGCATGAAACGGTAACTGTAAATGTACCTGCGGGAAGATTTATGGCTGTCTGTAAAGTCTGTGTGGGTACTGTGTTCCAGTTATAGGAAAAACCAGTTGTGCATGAATTGGTGGGTGTTGCAGTAATAGTACCATTTGGCAAGCCACAAGTTGCATTGGTATAGGAAATCTGAATGACCGGGTTTTCGTTTACTGTAACGGTTGCAATGGCTGTACTTGTGCAGGCATTGTTGCTTCCGGTAACTGTATATGATGTAGTGGCAGAAGGTGAAACGGTTATTGAATTTGTAATATCGCCTGTATTCCATAGATATGAAGCTGCTCCATTTGCAGTAAGGGTTGCAGGCTGCCCCTGGCATACAGCAGCATTGTTTACGGTTACCGTGGGTTGCGCATCCACATTGACAGTAACGCTGGAAGTGGCGGTACATCCAGGTGTTGTGGCAGTAACGGTATATACGGTAGTGGTTGAGGGGCTTACGGTAATTGAAGCATTGGGTGAGCCGGTGCTCCATTGATAGGTTGCACTTGGATTGGTACTGGATGCTGTTAATGTGCTGGAGTTTCCTTCGCAAATGGTAGGATTAGCAGGTGCAATGTTTAATCCGATACTGTTAATTACATTGACTGTAACATTATCGGTATCTGTCACATCCTGGTTTCCAAAGCAGCAGTCGTATAAAATTTGAGCGGTATAAACAGTCGTTGTTGTGGGGCATACATTTATAGTAGCAGCTGAATTGAGCTGGGTAGTCCCCTGCCACCATGAAACTGTATAGTTTTGTGCTCCGTTCGGAGTAAAACGCCAGGCTTCATTGGAAGCAGTCCATTGTCCGGTATTTCTTCCGGGTGGTGAAAATCCTGTCGTGCCGGCTGCATCCTGGATGCCGATAGTGGCTAATCCGCCATTCCATGTTGAGCAAACAGGTTTGTTCTGTATATATACTTCGATCACATTGGTGCTTTCATAAAGTACAATCTGATGTGTGGCGATAAGACTGTTACAGCTAAACATGGGCACCACATTGTAATTCACTACAAAAGTCCGGCACGGATAACTGCCAAGAACAGCTTCATATATAGCGCCTCCAACCCCGGGATCAATATCATGAAAAGGTCCAAGTATAAAAGGTCCGGTACTGCCACTGATAATTGAAGGATCAGGGCATGAAACAGTATATGACCATGCACAATATCCTCCTGCATCTACCGTGCTGAAAGAAAGACAACCATTTGATCCTACTAATATCTGACTGTATTGTGTCCCGAAAAAACAAAAATTAAATGGTAAATTGATAACCCCGCTCCAAATATCATCAGTACTTACAAGTATTGGATTTCCTGTATTATACGGATACGGAGGATTATAAGGAATCGATGAAACTGCGTATGTAGTAGTTGCGCCCGTTGCAAGATATGTTGAAGTAAGATCAGTGCAGGTTGTGATGCAGTCAAGGTTCTGGTCGGGACCGGCATTAATGTTCGGGCATCCTGGCTGTGCCTTAAGGGCTAAACTTAGAATCAGGAAACAAAATGTATATACAAAATATTTATATCTCATTTTTTGAAGATTTTTTTTTTAATTGCTTATATAAGCATTAGTTTAAATTTGTCATATGCTGTGCTTATGGCGCTAATGTTATTCTTCCGATGTATTCGTGTTTCGGGCCATCCACTTCTTTAATCTTTATTCTGTAAACGTATACATCCATCACAATGTCATTAAAATTGCCGTCGTTATTCATTGTACCGTTCCAGGGTTCGCCTCCCTGGTTAAGGGTGGAATTCCAGTTTTTTGAATGAAACATCACATTTCCCCAGCGGTCGAAAATATCCATTTCGAAGTTAAGAGGATCAACGCTTAAACCCTTGGGAGTCCAGTAATCATTGATTCCATCGCCATTCGGGGTGAAAGTGTTGGGGATGTAAAATGTATAAATTTCTTTAACTACGATGGTATCCTGGGTGGTGTCCATGCAACCGTTGTCGTCGGTAACAATCAATGTAACCAGGAATGTTCCCATGTTTTCATAAGGATGATCAGGGGCATTTCCTCCAGCATTGGCTGTGCCATCGCCGAAATTCCAGTCCCATGTAACAATGTTTCCGCTCGAATTATCAAGAAAGGAAACAGGTCCGTCCATGAGGGTGAGCACCTGTGGGCTTGCCGAGAATCCGGCATCAGGGCCGGGTGTTTCAAGAACATTGGCCATTTCAACTGTGGAACAGCCTCCATCGCTTACTGTTACAGAATATGAACCCGCAGATAACCCAGTGGCTGTTGATGTGGTCTGACCATCGCTCCATAGATATGTGTAATTGCCAACTCCACCTGTTGCATTAACAGTAGCGGTTCCATTGGCCTGATCGCAAATTTCATTAACAGAAAAGGCGGTGGCGGTAGGGCCGGGGTCTTCACCGATAGAAACACTGGTAGTGGTTGTACATCCGTTAGAACAAGTAACCGTAACATAATATAAACCGGTAGGAACATCCAAAAGGGTTGGTGAAAATGAACTGTTGCTCCAGTTATAGGTATATGGCGGTGTTCCGCCGGTTGGGGTAACAGTGGCTGCACCGTCTGAAAAACCGCAGGAAGCGCTTGAAATGCTGGTGATAGTTGCATTCGGACCCGGCGAATCAGTAATGGTAACAGTGTTTGTGGCCTGGCAGCCGTTAGCATCAGTAATGGTTACATTATAAATGCCTGCAACAACATTAACAAGGTTCTGGCCTGACTGGCCGTTTGACCATAAATAAGAATAAGGACTGTTGCCTCCGCTGCCATTTGCTGAAGCGCCTCCGTTGGCCTGGCTGCATGTTGTATTCGTAATGCTGATGATAGAGACAGAAGGACCTGGTAAATTGGTAATTGTAGCCGTAGCTGTTACCATGCATAAACCACAGTATACGCTGACGGTATAATTGCCCTGAGGAAGATTTGTTGCAGTTGTTGCTGCCTGGGCAGGAACTGTACCCCACTGGTAAGTAAATCCGGTTGTGCAGTTTCCGCCTGCAGTAACGGTAGCCGAGCCATTGGCCTGCCCGCAGTTTTCATTGGTGGTGGCCGAAATTGTAGCTGTGATGGGGCTTACATCCACTGGAACCGTTGTTACACCGGTACATCCCCCGCCATCAACTCCGTTAACAGTATAGGTTTGAGTTGTTGTTGGATTTGCAATTACTGTTGCACCGGTAGTAATGTTTAAGCCGGTAGCGGGCGACCAGGTGAAAGTTGTTCCGGTTCCGCTGCTTGTGGCAGTAAGAGTAACGCTTGCACCCGGGCAAATGGAAGGAGCGCTGGGAGTAACACTTAAAGTAAGGCTGGGTAAAACATCAACCTGTACGGAAACTGAGCCTGTACATCCGGAACTGTTACCTGTAACTGTATATGTTTGAGTAGTTAAAGGACTAGCGATAACCGTAGTGCCTGTTGTGGTATTTAAACCGGTAGCAGGCGACCATGTATAGCTTGTGGCACCGTTTGCATTTAACGTAACATTGCCTCCGGGGCATATGAATGGATTTGTTGGTGAAACAGTAATAGTAAGATTGTTCACAACTGTAATCGTCTGGCTGGCAGCTTCCGTTTGTCCGCAAAAATCGGTGACAGTAACAGTGTAGGTTGTAGTATTCGCAGGTGAATAAGTGGCAGATGATCCTGCACCGCCGCCTCCACTCCAGTTGTATGTGTAAGGTGTTATTCCGCCGGTAGCAGTAACGCTGAGAGTGGCTGAACCACTGGGGCATATGGTTGTAGCTCCTGATGGTGTAAGGGCCAGAGCAACATTATCAATAATATATATGGTATAAACCATAGTAGTACACACATTTGTAACAGTCAATGTTACTGTTTCGGTTCCTTCAGTCAGCCCATCAATAAAGGGACTGATAACAACTGCAACAGAATCGGAGCCTGTGGGTATGGTAATGCTGTTGCTTATTGAAACATAATCAGTACCGTTTGTAGCACCTCCTCCCACAGTATAATTGATCGTTAATGGTGAAGTCAGAGGTGCATTGGTAGTAAAAGCAAAAATACCGTTAGAACATCCTTCAATAGCATTATTTCCCAGGGTAGTATTTGAATATGTCGGAGTAACGGAAAACCCGGTGGAAGAAAAACTGCTTTCTTCAAGGAAAACACCGGAATCATAAACTCCATCCCCGACATCAGCTATGGCAAATTTCATATGATATGTAGAACAAGGTATTACGGCGGCCAGGGCTGTTAAAGGAGTAGTGAATCCATCGAAAACGATAGTTGTACCAGATGCATTATCAACATAATATTGAGGATAAGATGGTGTAACGTTATTGATATTATTTATTGATACAGGCAAAGCAGTACCCGGAATGATAGCTACATTTTGATTTGTGTAATTTCCACCTGCCGGATTTGGACCGGTAAGGAAAAAAGCAAAAATATCATTATAAGTTGAATTAACCCATTCTGGATATTCTTCAGAACCGAATACATAACGGAATTGAATGGTATCATTCAGAGGGATAAAATCAAACTCAAGTACGCAGGCATCGAAAGTACCGGCAGAACTAATGGCATTCAGGTTGGCATCACCAGCCTGCAACTGGTCTAAAGACATAAAAGCGCTGCCGGCTTGTGCGATATCAGTAACATTACCTGTACATAAAATAACACCGGCATCAAAACCCAGGTTGGTTGTAGCGCCGTTAGTAAATGAGCCATACATTGCGGGAAGTCCCGTCATTGTAATATTGCTGACGGTTACACCACCACCAACCAAAACATTCTGTACAAGCTGTGCAGGTGTCAATGCTGTATTGATAGCTAACTGGCTATATCCCCTGCAGGAGAGAAAAATCAAAAGCAGCGGAATGCAAAACTTTAAAAACAGGTAAAATTTTTTCATAGTGTTTGGCATTTGCTAAAAAATAATCTCTATTCAGTAATTTCAATATTCTGTGTGTCGTATTTTATGTTGTCGATCTCAATTGTTTGTATACCGCACCATTTAAAGAACTGCGGGAAATACTGCTTGTTGGCGTATTTGTAAAAAACAGCAGCAGCTTTCCATTTGCCGTCGGCGGATGTTTCTTCAAGGGTAACGGAAACTACGCCTCTTAAAGTTTTCATTTTGGTAACCAGTGCATCTACTTCCTCTTTGGTGCTTAAACCTGCGATTTCGAAAACTACAGTTTTTTCACCGTTGCTGCTTTGGGAAAAAATCTTGTCATTGGTTTTGTGAAGGATAAAGTAAGCATCTGAAGTTTGTGCATAAACCGATGAAAACAGGAAAACTGTTATCATAGTTGCCAATAAGGTTTTTACGGTGTTTTTCATATTTTTTTGTTTTATTTTTTTATGGTATTAATGCAATTCGTCCGATATATTCATGTTTGGGGCCTTCCATCTCTTTTACTTTGATCCTGTAAACGTACACATCCATTACTACGTCTTCATAAGTGCCGGCATTGTGCATGGTTCCGTTCCATAATGCGCTGTGGTTTTCAAACCATAGAGAAGTATGGAACATCAGGTTGCCCCAGCGGTCAAATATGTACATGTCGAAATTATTAGGGTCAACACTCACTCCCTGTGGGAAGAAGAAATCATTGTATCCGTCATTATTCGGTGTAAAGGCATTGGGTATATAAAATGTAAAGATGTCTTTTACTTTTATTGTATCCACAGTAGTATCCAGACATCCGTTGTTATCAGTAACAATTAATGTAACCACATAAGTTCCTATATTCTCATAGGGATGATCAAATTCAGTACCGGTTCCCATTGAACCGTCGCCCAGGTTCCAGTTCCAGTCAACAATGTTTCCTGATGAATTATCAAGGAATGAAACAGGTCCGTCCATTATAGTAAGTACTTTCGGATTTGCTGAAAATCCGGCATCCGGTCCCTGGATTTCCATTATATTAACAGTCGTGGCAGTTGTGCAGCCTCCGTCATCGACAACAACGGTATATGAACCGGCCGGAAGATTGGTTGCGGTCTGGGTATATTGCGGAGGATTCGAGCTCCAAGTAAATGAATAAATTCCGGAACCTCCTGTTGCTGTAACTGTAACTGTTCCGTTTGACTGATCGCAATATTCGGGTGTGCTTAAAGCAGAAGCAGTAGGGCCGTTAATTAAAGGTACCGTTGCGAATGCAGTAGCAGTACAACTGTTCCCATCGGTAACAGTAACTGTGTAAGTTCCGGCAGATAATCCGGTTGCTGTTGAAGAAGTTTGCTGAGGGTTTGTACTCCATGCATACAGGAAGTTTGGAGTTCCCCCGGTAATATTAGCTGTCAGTTGGCCATTTGTAAAGCCGCAATCTTCAGGAACAATATTGACGATTGTTGCCATAGGTCCGGGAGCATCAATAATTGTAACGGTATTGGTAGCAGTGCAATTATCCTGATCAGTAACTAATATCTGGTATGTTCCTGCCATGACGCCTGATAAATTTGTGCCTGATTGTCCGTTCGACCACGAATAAATGTATGTACCGCTTCCACCTGTGGCCTGAGCGCTGGCGCTGCCATTCGGATCGCTGCAGGTAGTGTTTGTAATGCTTGTAATAGCTACCGAAGGACCGGGTAAATTATTAACTGAAACAGATGTGGCAGTTGAGCATGCCCCGCAATTCACAGTAACTGTATAAGATCCTGCCGGAAGGTTGTTGGCAGTTTGAGAATTCTGAACCGGGTTTGTATTCCATACATATCCCCATGACAGTGTACAGTTTCCGCTGGGTGCAACAGTAGCAGTTCCGTTAGCATGGCCGCAGTTTTCATCGGTGGCGGTAGCAGTAGCGCTTATGGTAATTACATTTACAGTAACCGATGTTGTTGCGGAACATCCGATAGCATCTGTTCCTGTAACAGTATATGTTATGTCGGTTGTCGGGCTGGCCGTAACACTTGCGCCTGAAGTAGTCGATAGCCCTGTAGCCGGCGACCATAAATAATTCGTCAGGCCTGTACCGGAAGCAGTCAAAACAACATTTCCGCCGGAACAGATTGTTGGATTTGCAGGCGTGGCTGAAATGGACACGCTGTTTACATTTACTATAACAGAAGCAGTTCCTGAGCAGCCGCCTGTTGTACCTGTAACTGTATATGTGATATTTGAAGTGGGGCTTGCTGTAACAGAGCTGCCCGAAGTTGATGATAATCCTGTGGCAGGCGACCATATGTAGTTTGCAGCACCGGCAGCTGTAAGAACCACATTGCTTCCGGAGCAGATAGATGATGTGGCAGGGGTTGCTGTTACAGAAAGGTTGTTCACTATAGTAACAACAACGTTATCCGAGGCAGTACATCCGTTTGATGTGACGGTTACTGTATAAGTAGTATTTGAAGAAGGTGAAACCGTAACCTGAGGAGTGGTTCCCAATCCGCCGCTCCAGTTGTATGACAATCCTGTACCCGTACTGCCAGATGCATCAAGTGTGGCGTTTTCACCCGGGCAGATTGTAACATCGTTGCCGGCGCTTGCAACAGGTAAAGCATTAACGGTAACAGTAACGGTTTCTATATCTGAACATCCACCCGCTGTAGTTGCGGTAACTGTATATGTGGTTGTTGTTCCTGGCGTCACTGTAATTGAATTGCCTGTTCCTCCCGGCGGAGAACTCCATGTATATGATTCTGTGCCGGTCACTGTAACTGTTGCAGACTCGCCTGCGCAAATTGGAGCAGGAGTATTTACAGTGAAAACCGGAGGATCAACCGAGAGTGTGGTTTGCAGGGTAACACTACAACCTTGAACGGATGTACAAACAACCGATACAACTGTTCCATTAACATAAGGTGGGAAGTTATAAGTTACGGATTGAGTTGTTTGTCCTGTACTCCAGGAATATGTTGAAAAGCCCGGAGGAGCAGTAACAATACTGCTTGTACCGAGGCATTGCTGTGTAGGTTGAAGCGAACCGCAGGAGCAGGCTATGTATGCGTATCCGAAATGTCCGCCCTGTGCGCAATCGTAGGTTGTAAATTCGATGGTAATATTCTGACCAATATAAGATGACAGATCAATCCCTACAGTCGTCCAGTTTTTCCATCGTACTTGTTCTCCATCATCAGCAGCATAAGAATCCTGAAACCCGGGGATTCCTCCCTGAGCAGATACTTCGTATATTCCGCAAACAGGGTCAATAACGTTACCTGCTGAATTTTTTACATAAATAGTAAATTTGGGTTGTTCAACAGTTGAATGACCTGGGTCTTCGAGAACGACTGCATACTGGTAAGTAAAAATACAATTTGAGGAAGTTACAGCTAATGTATATGAAAGTCTTTCGGCATGATAGTTATAATTCCCATTTCCTAACCTGGCGCAGGAAGAACCTCCCGGAGGCAGAACGCTGAGTGCGTTGCCGGTATTAGGATCTGTTCCCGGTGCATTAATTATTGTTTGCTGGCCATTATCGAAGGGGCCTGAATTCGTTATTCCCTGAACTATTCCATTAACAATACTGCTGTAATCTCCCCCGCTGTTCATACCTGTAGAACCGGACCAGTAGCTGAAGTCTCCCATGGAGAAATCAGCGTTTGGGCATTGTGAAAAGCCCTTTACAGTAAAAAATATCAGACAAAATAAAAAAATTGTAATTTTTTTCATTTTTCCTTTTTTATGTTTATAAAAATGAAATTAGTCAAATTGATGAACCTCATTTGTGATATTTGGCCTAAAGTTAAAAAAAAAATTGATACCACCGTCTATAAAATGTTAACATTTATGCGTTAGTAAAATAAATATTCATTTATTTCGTCTATTATCTCATCAAAGTAAGGTAACCGGTTGCTTCTTTTAAGTTGTTATTTTTATCTTTCATTGAAATTTTCCAGAAATACAGTCCTTGTGCAGCCTCTGTATTTGTCAGATACTTTTTCCCGTCCCACTGAACCGTCAGGTCGGATGTTTCAAAAACCAGTATTCCGTTCTGATCAAAAATTTGCATCTGGTATCCATCGGGATTCATTCTTTCCCCTATGGGGCCGAAGTAATCGTTCATTCCATCACCATTAGGCGTGAAACCGGTAGGGCAGTAATATAATTCTGTAAGTTTTACAGCGATTTTTTCCGACATGGTGTCGGTGCATCCAGCAGTATTCATAACAATCAGCTGAATGTTGTAATTTCCATCCTGGGTATACGTATGCAGGGGATCTTTTTCGTTCGATGAAATTTTATCACCGAAGTTCCATGTCCAGACAAATGCATCGGTCGAATTATCGGTGAATGAATATTCGTCAGTTTCAGTATCAATGGAGTATTCGAAGTCAGCTGCCGGAGCGCTCTTTACATTTATTTTTTGGGAATACTCAACTTTTTTGGTTGTTTTATTGTCGGATAATTTTACAGTAAGGGTAACAGAATAAGCACCTGCTTTGGCATAAACATGTGAAGGTGCTGCTTTAGAAGAAGTCTTTCCGTCGCCGAAAGCCCATAAATACGTAATGCTTTCAGAGGAAATCAGCGGAGAAAATTTAACTTTGAGCGGAGCGCAGCCTTCAACAACATCAGATGAAATTAATTCGCCCGAAAGGGTTTTGTTGTTGTTTGTTTTGAAATTATCGTTCGTATTTGCAACTGAATAATCATCTTTTTTATTATCAGAATTTGTGCTGTTGTCATTTCCTGAGTTGGATGTTTGATCGTTTGTTTGATTGCTGTTGTTATCATCCCCTGATGTGGAAGCATCACTGCCGGAATTGTCGTCGGTCGCAAAGTTATTGTTCTGATTGCTGTTAAATGTATTTATATCGTCGGAAACATTATTGTTAGAGTTGTTGGTATTTATGAGTGATTGGGAATTTGAATCTGTTTTATTATTTTTTTTATCGGAATCAAAAACATCAGAAAAATAAAGAATAAGAATTGTGGGGACAATCACTACAGCAGAAATGATCAGGTATCTGAAAAGATTGTTTGTGAAATTTAACGGGCTTTTTCCTTTCGGAAGATCCTTCTCGAGATCAAGCCAGTCGTTATGATTGTAGGAGTACTCGTGATTGGCGAGTTTGTCCTGCAGCATCTTTTCGAAGGCCTGGTATTTATTGTTTGTGTCCATTGGTGTAATCTTCAAATAACTTAATTAAATTCTTGCGTGCTTTGGCAAAATTCGATTTCGAGGTGCCTATATTGATATTGAGTTGTTCAGATATTTCCTTATGAGTCAGTTCTTCAAAAACGTACATATTGAAAACTGTTTTGTACATCGGGCTGAGTTTCTGAATGAGTTGCATTATTGTTTCAACTTTAATTTTTGTGAAGTGTTCAAATTCCATGTTTTCCTGGTAATCATCGGTAATGGTGTCGTAATTTCGGTTTTCATCCAGTTCCACAAGAAAATTTTTCTTTTTTCTTACTGCATCAATTGCTGTGTTTGTAACGATTCGTTTCACCCAGCCTTCCAGCGACCCTTTGAACTCGAATTCTTTCAGATTTGCAAAGACCTTTATAAAGCCATCATGAAGCATATCTTTCGCTTCTTCCCTGTTTTCAGCATACCTCATGCATGCTGTAAGCATTTTTCCATAAAATGTCTGATAGAATTTTTGCTGGCAGTTTCTGTCTCCGTTTATGCATCCTTTTACCAGGAGACGTATTTTGCCATTATCAGACAAATCAATCATGAAGCTTTACAATTAGACGGGTTAATAATGAATTGGTTGCCTAAGATAGGTAAAATATTTAAATTATTGCATAAGAAAAAAAAGCTACCGGAAAAGCAGCTTTAAAAGGTAAAAATATTAAAGTTTATGGCATTAATGTAACATGCCCGATATAATCATGTTTTGGACCATCAATTTCCTTTGCTTTGATCCTGTACACGTATACATCCATGATTATATCATCAAAAGTGCCTTTATTATTTTTGGTTCCGTTCCAGGCTTCTCCCCATGTGGTGGTTCTGAAAATCATATTTCCCCACCTGTTGAATATCATCATTTCATACCTGTTATTAATTATACTAAGAAACGGGATAATTTGTACATTTTGTAATCAGTAATCGGATGCCGGTAATCGGTTGTATTTTACACTGATTACCGATTACCTAATGTTACTGATTACCATTTTACAAAGTATAAATTTAACCCGTTCATGGTATAGATTCGACTGTACAAGTATTATTAGATTTTTTTTTTTATTGTACTATTGATCAAAAATCATCACATGTAATAAATTACTTTATCAACGTCACAGTTCCGTGCATTTCATACGGTATATCATCATTGCCTTTCGCTTCAATGATGTAGAAGTAAACGCCATCGCTGGCCTGGGCGCCGTCAGAGGTTTTACCGTCCCATCCATGGGTTATGTTATCCCATTCATATATTTTTTTGCCCCAGCGGTTGAAGATGACGCAATGGAATGTTGCCATGCTTTCGTATT
>JAZDMF010000210.1:0-4307 GCA_043801235.1 Bacteroidota bacterium
TAATTCTTTTGTAGGGACTTCTACCGGAATCATCAAGTTTGAAAATACAAACGACTTTATTATTTATCCTATTCCTTCAAGCGGTAACATTACAGTGAAACTGGAAAAGCTTTCCGGATGGGTACAATTAAATATTATAGATGTTACGAGTAAGATTGTTTATTCTGAAAATATTCCTGCAACGAATCTTGTTCAGATTAATTTATCATCACTTTCAGGCGGGATATATTTTGCGGAATTGAAAAGCAAAATCGGTATATCCCGTAAAATGTTTTCAATCAAAAAATAAATCCTGCATTGTTATACTGCTTATGTGATACTTGCCTGAAATGCCTACCTGACAGGCAGGAATTTTTGCATTTCTTTTAAAGCCGTAAGCCCCAATCCCGATGGCATTGGGACAAAACCCAAGTCCTGCGCGCAAACTGACTTGAAATTTGCATCACCTCATCGGATTGCAGATAAAAAAATAAACCCTATATTTACTTTTTGAATCAAAACCGGCATGTAAATTAAAGGAGATATGGAAACAAAACTTTATCAGAAAATATATCGTCAGGTTATTTCAGGAAAGTCCTTTGCAGAAATAGCACAGGAAAATGGCTGGAACTGGAATAAAATAAGAATAATTATTAATAAATTGCACAAATTGAAGCCTGGAATAAGGTCATTTGCCCCATTCATGTTTATAAAACAGAAGCGTAATATAGAAATCTATTGCAAAATATTGACGGGCAAAAAAATAAAAGAATTGAGTGATGAATATAATTTAAACAAGAGTTACACAAGAACTATTTTTACAATATTAGGGGGGAAAAAGAATCAGATAACCGAAAAAACCGCAGTAAAATATAAAGAAATCTATCAAAAGATTGAATCAGGGCAAACCTTTGCAGAAACAGCGCGTGAATATAGCCTGAGCAGGGAAAGAATAAGGCAAATATTTAACGGGCAGGGAGGCAGCTCGCATCTGATAAGAGCTATAGGCAAAGAAAGGACTGAAAAACGAAGGGAACAGAAATATCAAACCGTTCTTGAAATTGTCAGGGAGCATGCCATCGTCATGGGCTATATTCCCCGGTTTTGTGAATTAAAAAAGTTTCTATTAAAAAACGGAGGTGTAACGCATTTATTAAGGATAAGTAAGGAGCTTGTCAAAACAATGAACCTGCCGCATCAAAGTGATATAATCAGAAAATTACAACACGAAAAAATGTTACAGGAACTGAAGCACATTTACGATATTGTACAAAGACAGTTAAACAGAGCTGATATGAAAAAATATGGAACGTTGCGTTATGAAAGCTATAGATATGCTTTCGGCACTTTTAAACAAGCCTGCCTGCTTGCAGGTATTCCCTTCCCTAAAAGAGGCGCATGGTATAAGAAAGGTATACTAAAAACGGGATAAAACCGTAAATTTTACCAAGTCCCAAATTCCAAATTTACC
This sequence comes from Bacteroidota bacterium, assembly GCA_043801235.1. Taxonomy (GTDB): domain Bacteria; phylum Bacteroidota; class Bacteroidia; order Bacteroidales; family CG2-30-32-10; genus DAOQAK01. The sequence continues at coordinate 1,451 of JAZDMF010000210.1, forward strand.
CCGTGCAAAGTAAATTTATCCTGAAAGAAAAAGGTTTCCGGCAAAATAATTACATATGCATGCCCCCGCAAACGCTTATCACCTGCCCGTTTACATAGGATGATAAGTCACAAGCGAGGAAAACAGCAACATTTGCAACATCGATTGCTAAACCTGAACGTTTCAAGGGAATTTGTTCTATCCAGCCTTTCTTTACATCTTCAGGAAGTTTGGCAGTCATTTCGGTTTCAATAAAACCAGGAGCGACAGCATTGCAGCGGATATTACGCGAACCCAACTCCTTAGCTATTGATTTTGTGAAACCAATAATCCCTGCTTTGGAAGCAGAATAATTAGATTGCCCGGCATTTCCATCAATTCCAACAACTGAACTCATATTAATAATGGAACCAAATCGCTGCTTCAGCATAACTTTCTGGACTGCTTTTGTAAGATTAAAAACTGATTTCAGGTTGACATTGATCACTGCATCCCAATCTGCTTCTGTCATGCGCATGAGAAGGTTGTCTTTTGTGATTCCGGCATTATTTACAAGTATATCAATCACAGGAAAATCTTTCAGTACTTCAGTAACAAGTTCATCAGAAGCTTTGAACGAGCCAGCATCGGAAGCATAACCTTTTGCTTTCACACCGAGTGCGATACATTCTTTTTCCAGTGATTCCGCTTTATCATCATATAAAAGATCGGAAAAAGCTACATTGGCTCCTTCCTGTGCAAAACGGGTAGCTATTGTCCTGCCGATGCCACGTGACGCACCGGTTATCAATGCAGTTTTACCTTCAAGTAATTTCATTTTTAAAATTTAGATTTTACAAATAAGTATAGCGTTATGCAAATATAAAAAAGAAATTCTTTTAATCTTTTATGACAAACACTTTTCTTAATATAGCATTATAAAAAGGATTTATTAGCCTGACTCTTCCAGGTCCTTCGGACTCTGGAAGGTTGGTATGTATGCTATATCCATTTTATCAGGTAAAAATCCATGCGGTGCGGAAGCATTGGATTTTTCGGGAACATGCGGAAAGCATAATCAAACACACCGGAACGGGTGACAAAAATTTCAGTTCTGTACGACACATGGTTTCTTTCATTGCTTACAATCCGCATTTCGTTTTTATAAAAATATGTATTTACTTTATCCATTTCCTTTTGTCCGAAAATCACTTCAATACCCACATCATCAGGCGAAAGTTCATTAAGATCAAGAACAATTTCCGCAATAAATTTCTCGCCCAGTTTGAACGGACGTTTTGTTGAATCAGGAACACTGAATGATATTACTTCAATACTGTTCCATCCGCGCATTATTTTTTTCTTCCATGTGGAAAGAGTACGAACCTGTTCATAATCGTTAGCGCGCAGCATGAGCGTCCGGTCATACAATTTAATATAATACCTGTTTATGTAATCGTCAAGCATTCTTTTAGAAGTAAACCTCGGGGCTATTTCAGCAATGGTATTTTTAATAAATGAAATCCATTTGGAAGGAACTCCTGTTTTATCCCGTTTGTAAAACATCGGAATTATTTCATCTTCCAGAATATCGTAGATTGTTTCGGCATCCAGTTCATCCTGATACTGCACACTTTTAAAAGTGGTTTCTTCTTTCAGCGCCCAGCCTGCTTTATCAAGGTATCCTTCAGCCCACCAGCCATCGAGAACACTGAAATTCATCACACCGTTCATCACAGCTTTCTGTCCGCTGGTTCCTGAAGCTTCAAGCGGACGTGTTGGAGTGTTAAGCCATATATCAACACCCTGCACCAGCCGGCTGGCTAAATCCATATCATAATTTTCAAGGAAAATAATTTTTCCGAGGAACTCTTTTTTCTTTGAATATTCAACGATCAGCCGTATCAGCTCCTGCCCTGCCCCATCGGCCGGGTGTGCTTTTCCGGAAAAAATGAACTGAACGGGTTTACCGGGGTCATTTACTATTCTGGCAAGTTTTTCAGGATTCCTGAAAAGGAGATGCGCACGTTTGTATGTGGCGAAACGCCTGGCGAAGCCAATGGTCAGTGCATTCTCATCAAGAGCATCCTGCAGTTCGATAATGGTTTTCGGATTTTCCTGCCTGTGTGTCAGACTATCCATTAACCTTGTTTTTACGAAATCGATTAACTCCTTTCTTTGATTCTGCCTGAGTTTCCAAACCTGTTCATCCGAAACATGGAAGATTTTCCGCCAGTATTCAGGGTTTGACTGATCGTTATCAAAGCCGTCGCCAAACTGAGTATTGTAAAGCTGTTTCCATTTTTTTGCAGCCCAGGTAGGATAATGCACACCGTTGGTTATATAACCAATATGCAGTTCATCCCTGAAATATCCATCCCACATATGGTTGAACATTTCACGCGAAACACGACCATGTATTTTGCTTACACCATTTACCTCCTGTGATAATTTTAATGCCAGAACACTCATACTGAATTTTTCATTCGTATCATTTTCCCTGACCCTGCCAAGGTTCATGAAAGTATCCCAGCTGATGTTGAGCCTGTCGGAATAATGAGGTATGTATGTACGCAGCAGGTCTTCGCTGAATTCATCATGACCTGCGGGAACTGGAGTATGTGATGTAAACAATGATGAGGATCTGACAATTTCAAGAGCTTCATAAAATGTAAAAAAATCTTCCTGGACAAGTTTGCGTAAACGTTCAATGCCGATAAAAGCTGCATGGCCTTCATTACAGTGATACAGGTCAGGTAGTATTCCGACAGCATCTAACAACCTGATACCGCCGACACCCAAAAGAATTTCCTGCTTCAGGCGATTTTCCCATTCTCCGCCATATAAGCGATGTGTGATAAAACGATCTTCATCTGAATTTTCTTCAATGTCAGTATCC
>JAZDMF010000083.1:0-3981 GCA_043801235.1 Bacteroidota bacterium
ACCCTTTATGAACGGCTCATAGATATTTATACAAGATACGGATTGTATAAGGAGTCGCTGCTTTCGCTTTCCCGCAAAGGAATTGAAGGATTAGCCGAAATAAAAAAAATGATGGACGATTACCGCAGCAAACCCATTCTCACAGTTAATGGAATTGATGTTATACGCATTAAAGATTATCTTCTACAAAAAGAAAAAGATATTGAAAAGAATGGCGAGCTTCCTATACTTTTACCTAAGTCCGATGTACTTCAGTTTTTTCTTCGCGATGGAAGTAAAATTACAGTCCGTCCTTCTGGCACTGAACCAAAAATAAAATTTTATTTTGGCGTGAAAGCAGAACTGCCCGATGCATCGAAGTTTCAGGAAGCGAATGATTCTCTCGGTGAAAAAATAAAAGGAATAATAAATTCCATGAACCTGAAATAATCAATAATCAAATAAATATTCGTTATGAGCTTAGCTAAAGAATTCAAACTTTTTGCCACTAAAGGTAATGTGGTCGATATGGCTGTAGGTATCATCATTGGTGCAGCATTTGGGAAAATAGTATCATCGCTGGTAACTGATGTTCTCATGCCCCCGCTTGGTAAACTTATCGGAAACGTAAATTTCACTGACCTGTTCTTAGCTCTGGATGGTGGTTCTTATGAAACCGCCGCCACTGCTAAAGCTGCAGGTGCACCCATTATGATGTACGGTAATTTCATTCAAAGCATTGTCGATTTCGTGATTGTGGCATTTGCCATTTTCATCATGATCAAAGCCATGAACAGCCTGCGTAAAAAGGAAGAAGCAAAACCCGCTCCTGAGCCCACACAACAGGAAAAATTATTGGGCGAGATAAGGGATATCCTAAAAGAAAAATAAATATTTTTCACTTGAACTTTTTCTCAATTCATTGTACAGCTAAAAACAAAAACATGAAAAATACAATTCTGAAAAACAAATCAAAATTTATTTCAGTTATGCTGAAATTAATGGGTGTATGCGGTGTTCTCATTCTTTTTGAAGCATGTTACGGTACCCCAAAATCGGCATTTGTTCCCAAACACGATCTTAAAAATAAGAATACTGCTTCGGCAAATCATTCACAACAGAAGGAAACAACCTCGCTTTCAAAAAGATAATAAATATTCTGATGCCATCAGTGAAACCATCGTTCGGGCAGCGCCTGAAACTTGATCTTTTCAGCAAATATGTGAAAGCCCAGGCTGAATTGCACGAGTTGTCCTATCTTTTCTGGGAATGTACACTGCGATGCAATATCAACTGCCTGCATTGCGGAAGCGACTGCCGCCGCGACAGTAATGTAAAGGATATGCCATATAAAAATTTTGTTGATATAGCACGGAAAGTTGCGACAGTTTATAATCCGAATAAAACAATGATCGTCATCACAGGTGGCGAACCGCTTGTTCGCAAAGATCTCGAACAATGCGGAATGGAATTGTACAATCTCGGCTTTCCCTGGGGTATGGTCACCAACGGATATATTTTTACAAAAGATCGTTTTCATTCCTTACTTGATTCTGGTTTGCGTTCAATTACAATCAGCCTTGATGGTTTTTCTGAAAGCCACAACTGGCTTCGCGGATGCGATGATTCCTGGCAAAAAGCGATGAAGGCAGTAAAACTTGTGGTTAAAGAAAACGATATTGTTTATGATGTGGTAACTTGTGTAAATCAGAAAAATTTTAAAGAACTTGAAAAACTTCGTGACTTGCTCATTGAAGAAAGAGTAAAAAAATGGAGACTGTTCACCATTTTCCCTATAGGCCGCGCTTCCGAAAATCCTTTACTTGATGTTACCAATGAGCAATTCCGGTGGTTGATGGATTTTATTAAAGATTCCAGAGAAAAAGGGAAAATAATTGCAAGCTACGGCTGTGAAGGCTTTCTGGGCAGATATGAAAATAAGGTGCGCGACGGATATTTCTTTTGCAGAGCTGGAATTAACATAGCTTCTGTTCTTGCCGGTGGCTCAATATGCGCTTGCCCCAACATAAATCACAATTACATTCAGGGAAATATTTACAAAGATGATTTCCTTGATATATGGAAAAATAAATTTGACATTATGCGTAACCGCAGTTGGACAAAAACAGGCATCTGTGAAAATTGCAAAGTGTTCAAATGGTGCAGGGGAAACGGTATGCACCTGCATGTACCTGACAGGCCAAATGTAATGCGTTGCCATTACAACATGCTTGCTTCAGAATAAAATCTTTTCCTCACAAATTTATTTCATTGCTTTCAGTTTTAATTTTTATTTTGTATACAACCATTTCATTTTTTTATCATCTTTTTTGTATATCATATTATTTTCTTTATTTTTACATGCACCAAATCCTTTTGCTATGAAAAAAATTTTTACCTTTTTATTTGCAGCAGTTTTCACCACCGTAATTGTTTATGGTCAGCAGCCCCTTACCAATCAGTCGTTTCAGGGCAAATACCACATGCTTGATTCTTCTGAACTTTATTCTCCTTTGATAAAATCGAAATCATTTACACCCACTGCTCCTCCGGCAGGTTCTGTAAGATCCATTCCGGAATGGGAACCTACCGAAGCTGTTCTTGTTGCTTACCCTGGATCATTCGGAATCCCTTATGCACTTATTGCCGAATTATCGCAGGACTGCAAAGTGATTACCATTGTTGAAAGCTCCGGCCAGCAAACTACTGTAACCAACAACTACAATTCCAACGGTGTGAATATGGCAAACTGCAGCTTTTATATCGCAGCTCTTGATTCATACTGGATACGCGATTACGGTCCCTGGTTTATTATGGTGGATAACACTGAAGTGGCTATCGTCGATTTTCCTTACAACCGCCCCAGCAGGCCTAATGACGACGAAGTTCCCGTTGAAATGGCCGGTTACCTTGGTGTTGACCTGTATGGAATGGACATTATGCATACCGGAGGTAACTATATGAGCGATGGTATGGGTATTGCAGCATCAACGGACCTGGTAACAGATGAAAACACTCTTACAGTTTCTCAGATAAATACTCTGGTGGACGATTTTCTGGGCGTTACAAATTATTATATTACAGCCGACCCGCTTGGCGACTACATAAAGCATATTGACTGCTGGGGAAAATTTCTGGATGTTGATAAAATTCTTATTGCTTCGGTACCCGTTACCAATGCGCAATATTCCGAATACGAAGCCATGGCAACCTACTGGGAAAATGAAGTTTCATCGTATGGAAATAATTACCAGGTATACCGTGTTTATGAACCCAACGGGCAGCCATACACAAATTCCTACATCTGTAATAAAAAAGTTGTCATTCCTTATGTTACAGGAACCGGTAGTACTCAAAACAGCGTAGCTCTTTCTGTTTACCAGCAGGCCATGCCGGGATATGAAGTGATAGGATTTACTCAATTATCAGCAGCACCATGGGAATCGACAGATGCCATGCACTGCCGTGTTCATGAAGTAGCTGACAGGCAAATGCTCTATGTACACCATTTACCATTACTAAATGAACAAACAGATCAGTCACAATATCTCATCAGTGCTGATGTTTATGCCCTTAGTGGCGGAAGCCTTGTAAACGATTCCATGTTCTTCAGATACAGTGTGAACCAGGGCATCTGGAATAAAATAATGATGACGAATTCAGGCGGAAATACCTGGCAGGGTAATATTCCACAGCAAACACCTGGCGATACCGTTGAATATTATATTCATGCTTCCGACAATTCGCCTAAAAGCATAACACATCCGCTGATAGGTTCTCCCGATCCGCACAAATTCTGGATTGCAGGCACAGTTGATATTGCCGGAACTCCTGTGGAAAAAACACTGATATTCCCAAATCCCGCAAATGACTATCTGTTTGTATTTCTGCGCAACCAGCAGGATGCAACAGGCTTTGTTAAAATTTTCGACAGCATGGGAACGCTCGTAAAACAAATCGACCTGGCTGATTATCCGGATAAATTTATGAAACTTGATGTTT
>JAZDMF010000085.1:0-5366 GCA_043801235.1 Bacteroidota bacterium
TCCCTTTATCTGATATAATTAAAAATCGAATAGCAAAACAACTTTATTTTAATAATATCCTAGAAGATTCTTTAAAAACCTATTCAAATCTTCATCCAGAGATCAAACCATATAGCTATGATGATTTAACATCGTCAACCAGTGTATTAGAAAATTATAAAACAGTTCTGCATTTTGGGTGTAATTTCAAAAGCGATGATTTCATTAGAATTGTAAGTTGTTTTGCATTTAGACCGATTATTAATTCATTATTTTATCTTGAATCAAAAATGCAAAAACTATTACAGAGAATTCATTTGGTTTTACATTTAATTATAGATTTTGGAAGCATTATAAAAAAAGGGGAATAAAAAAAGATAATTTATTTGCATATTCATTATCATACACCTATAATGCATCAGCATTTCCTGATTATATAAAATCTCAAATCGCCAAAACACACGTAGTATCCGGACAGGGTTATGCTAAATCAGTCGACTGGGGCTACCGTTATCAGAATTTATCTTTCTATGCAGCAAAGAATGTCGGAAAATATTTTGTGATCGAAACCGGTTCCGGAAAACATTTCTGGGGCGACGGGCACCGCACGCTATTCCTGTCGGATGCGGCTTACAGCTATCCTTACTTTAAAATCACAACATCTGTTTGGAAAATCAAATATGTGAACATGTGGGCGAATTTTAAAGATATAACAGGCGGGTATGATAACTGGTTCAAAGCTGATAATAAATACGGAGCCTTTCATTTTCTCAGCTGGAACGCCACGAAGCGTTGGAATATAAATTTATTTGAAGCCGTGATCTGGGCGGGTCAGACAGAAAACCACACAAGGAATTTCGATGTAAATTATCTGAACCCGATAATTTTCTACCGTCCTGTTGAATTTTCACTCGGCTCTCCCGACAATGTTTTGATAGGTTTAGGATCAAATTACAAGATAGGGAAAAAACATGTTCTTTACACGCAGATTTTGCTGGATGAATTCTTGTTGAAAGAAGTGCGTGCAGGATTCAGCCATATGTTCAACCCTTCCGACACAACATTGCAGTACGGTTCGTGGTTCAACAAACAGGCATGGCAGCTGGGTTATAAATATTTTGATGTTGCAGGTATCAGGTATCTGAATTTTCAGACGGAATACAATTATGTCCGCCCCTACACATATTCACATCGTGTAAGCATTCAGAATTACGGGCATTTCAATGAGCCCCTCGCCCACCCGCTCGGCGCTAACTTCTGGGAAAGCGTTTCATTCCTGCGTTACACAAAAAACAAATGGTATTTTGAGGCCGAATACCTGCATTACGTTACTGGTCTCGATTCAAACGGCACTCATTTCGGACAGGATATTTTCAAACCCACTTTTGATACTTATGAACCTGAAGTCGGCAATATTGTAGTGAATCAGTATGGAAATAAAGTTGCCCAGGGAATTAAAAACACAGTGAATTTTATAAGCCTCAAAGCATCTTACCTGATATATTCACCACTGAACTTAAGGCTGGAAGCGGGTTACATCCACCGTACACAAAATTCCGTTTTAGAAAATAAAACCACTAATTATTTGTTCTTCGGAATTAAAACCTCGCTGGATAACAGGTATTACGATTTTTGATTTATAGTTTGTCTTCGACAATCTCAGACAGACAATGTGCATAAATAAAAGTTTGTCAGGCCGAGCCAAAGCACTGAGTGTAACGAAGTGTCATCGAAGCCTGACCATGTAATCCGAAAGATTTTTAATCCTCAAAGAATTTCTTTATCCGAAGTAAACCGGATGCTTTTCATTGTATTTCAGCAGATATTTAAAGATAATTTTTTTCTTTTTCTTTTGTTTTAGCAACTCCTGATAAAGGGCATCATCATGCGATTTCAGAAAGGCAGAAAAATATTTGTAACTAAATAACTGCACATCTCCTGTTTCAAAATCAATGAAAAATTGTTTGTATTCATTATCGCCTCCGAAGCCCGTCATTATATCTGTTGCCGTAGAGCCAACACCTGAAAGCCCAACAAAGTGACAGACTGAGCCGATCACCATCAGTTTAAAATAATATGCATAATAGGCATGAGAAATGAAAATATCACTTCTGTATGAATATCCCCAGCAATCTTTTATCTCGCAACTACCGGGTGTTTTAATGCTGTCGTTGCATACATATTCAACAAGGATATAATTGGGATCAGAATAAGGCGCCGGCTTTTTTATGAAAAACTTTTTGATGGCGGGACTATCGGCTTTGAACTGTTCATAAGTAAGGTATATGCCTTCATCAAAAACAAAATCGGAAGTATATTTTTCTTTTCCAATTGTATCGCTTTGAGCAAAAGTGTTTGATATAACGACACAAAATATTAATATGCATAAAAGCCTTACCATTGATAATTTAATCTTATCATTACAAATATAACATTATTTGCCTTTAATGTCAAATGCAGGCGAAGGATATTGTTTCAACATGCTCAGAAAATCTTCTTCAGTAATGACGGGTATATTGAGTTCGTTTGCCTTCTTACGTTTTTCAGGCCCCATGTTTTCACCGGCTAGTAAGAAATCGGTTTTTGATGATACAGAACTTACATTCCTGCCACCGTTTTCCTCAATCATTTTTTTTATATGATCGCGGGAATATTTTTTGAAAATACCGCTAACAACAAAGGATTTACCATTAAGTTTATTCGATACAAGAGAACCGGATATTTCCGTAATTTCCATCTGCACTCCTTTACTTTTAAGCTTTTCAACCAATTCAATATTTGCTTTTTCTTTGAAAAATAAAATTATGCTTTCAGCAATTTTTTCGCCTATTTCTTCAACATTTTTCAAGTCTTCATAAGATGATGAAATTATTGAATTGATATTCTTATAATGCAAAGCAAGTTTTTTTGCTACCGTTTCACCAACATAGCGTATCCCAAGTGCAAACAATACTCGTTCAAAAGGAACTTTTTTCGATTCCTCAATTCCTTTAAGAATATTTTCGACCGATTTTTCCTTGAATTTTACCACACGTTTCTTCCCATCATCAAGCAGATATTCCTTTTCAAGCCCGAAAAGGCTTTCATATCTCAGATCATAGAGATCGGAAATATTTTTCACAAGTCCTTTATCGTACAAAATTTCAATTTTCCCTTCACCCAAACTATCAATATTCATCGCCTTCCTGCTTATGAAATGCTCCAGTTTGCCTTTGATCTGCGGAGGGCAGTTCGATTCGTTTGGACAATAATGATTGGCTTCTCCTTCTTTCCTTACAAGCGGGGTTTTGCACTCAGGACAAATATTTATGTACTCAACTTTCTGTGAGCCTTGTTTTCTCTGGCCTGTGTCAACACCAATGATCTTGGGAATAATCTCACCGCCCTTTTCGACAAATACAAAATCGTTATAATGCAGATCAAGTTTTTCAATCTGGTCAGCATTATGCAGCGTGGCTCTTTTCACAACTGTTCCTGCAAGCTGCACGGGCTGAAGGTTTGCAACAGGAGTAATGGAACCGGTACGCCCCACCTGAAAATCAACTGAAAGTAATTTTGTAGTAACACGCTCAGGTGAAAATTTGTAAGATATAGCCCAGCGCGGCGATTTTGCGGTGTACCCCAGTTGTTCCTGCTGCCTGAAAGAATTGATTTTAATTACAACCCCGTCAATATCGAAATCCAGTTTATTGCGGATTTTTTCAATGCTTTTTATATATTCTTTAACATCTGCAAGGGTAGCGCATTTCTGTATGTACGAGGATGTTTTAAAACCCCAGTCCTTCGCTATTTGCAGGTTATCATAATGATTAACGGAAGGGAGGTTCTCACCAAGCAAAGAATAAAAAAACCCGTCAAGACCTCTTTTGGAAACTTCGCTTTGATCCTGCATTTTCAGGCTTCCCGACGCGGCATTGCGCGGGTTTGCAAAAGGTGATTCATCATTTTCTTCACGATCCTTATTCAGTTTTTCAAATGATTTGTGTGGCATAATTATTTCACCGCGGATTTCAAACTCTTCCGGAAAACCATCACCATGCAGATGCAATGGAATGCTTCGTATTGTTTTAATATTTACAGTTACATCATCGCCCTGTTCACCATCGCCTCTGGTTACTGCATAAAGCAATTTTCCTTTTGAATATGTCAATCCTATGGAAAGCCCGTCATACTTTAATTCGCATACGTATTGGTATTTTTCCCCTATAGCTTTTCTGATACGCTCATCAAAATCATCTAGCTCTCCGAAAGAATACGTATTGCCCAATGAAAGCATGGAATATTTGTGTTTTCGCTGTTTGAATTCCCTGGTGATTTCGCCTCCCACCCTCTGCGACGGGCTTAACGGATCAAAGAATTCAGGATATTTTTTTTCCAGGCTGGTAAGTTCGCTCATCAGCATATCAAAATCATAATCGCTGATCACAGGATGCGAGCGCACATAATAAAAATAGTTATGCTCGTTAATTTCCTTACGAAGCTCTTCTATTTTTATTTTTGCCAGTTCCCTGTTCATTTCAGAATGACTGTGTAATTATAAAAAAAGCCGTCCTGATAGCTATCGGGATACGGCCTTTTTCCTGAGTATTTTCGCCAGCTATAAACTAATAGAAGTAATGTCAAACTCTACCGGATTAACACACATGGCCGGAATTTTTGAAGAGTTGAAAATAACCTGTTCCGCCCATTGACTAAGAATAAAGTTAGGCAGCAGTTGATCGGGATTTGTCATGACCATGATCAGATCGGCCTTGATATAATCGGAATAAACAATAATTCCTTTACCAAAGTTTCCTGTATCAGCAGAGATTTTCACTGTATACTTTATCCCGTTCTTTGACATAATATTCCTTATCTGCGCCATGTTCCTTTCAACTTCATTGGAAAGAAATTCATCTTTATACTTTATTCCAAATAAGTGAATAGTCGAATCAAACATTTTTGCAACATGCATTGCCCAATTCACTTTTTGCTTGGTTTCTGTTGTTTCATCAACAGGGAGGACAATATTTTTGTATCCGTTTCCGAATTCTTTTTCCTGCAGAACAATAACAGGTACCGCTGAACTTTCAATAACTTTCAAGGCAAAGCTTCCGATAAAGTGCTGAACGCCTATCTTCCCGTGTGTTCCCATAACAACAATCCGGGCATTTATTTTTTCGGTTACCTTGGCTATGGTAGTGAATATACTGCCTTCTTCGGCAATATAGTCAAGCTTTACATTATATTTTTTCTCAACCGATTCTGCAATTGATTTCAGCTTTTCCTTAATAGCTTCATCACTGAAATGCTCTTTCTTCAGATACGCTTTTGTTTCTTTATTTATTACATGCAGTATAGCCACTTTTCCATGAATAAGTCTGGCAATTCCAGCGGCATGATCAATT
>JAZDMF010000094.1:0-2822 GCA_043801235.1 Bacteroidota bacterium
TGTTGGCGTTCCTCCATTGGTGGGTGTTGCTGTAAAAGTTACACTGGTTCCTGCACATATCGATCCCGTCGGGCTGGCTGCAATACTTACACTGGCTGCTCCGCCAGCATTAACTGTCATAGTTATTGAGTTCGATGTGGACGGGGAACCTGTAGCACACGATAAGCTAGATGTCATCACGCAGGTGATAATATCACCATTTGCCAGAGTAGAAGAAGTATAAGTGGAATTAGTTGTTCCTGATATGTTCGTTCCGTTCTTCTTCCATTGATATGCTGGGGATGTTCCTCCATTTGTTGCAGTTGCAGTAAATGTCACGTTGGTGCCCGTACAGATTGCTCCTGCCGGGTTGGCTGCAATACTTACGCTGGCCGCAGGTCCTGAATTTACTACAGCGGTAACCGGAGTGCGGGAACTGGTACAACCAGCTTCCTGTACTTCCCAATCATAAAAATAATAATAGCGAACTGTGGGAGCTGCGTTGGTGCTTTTAATTGACACCAATCCTGTAATTTCATATGGAAATGTAATCCCTGCAGTATTCCTATACAGATTAGGACTTAGAGGACCGCAGAGTCGTAAATCAGTACCTGCTGGTACATCGAAGTTTAAGTTTATCCTGCTGACTCCTGCTGGAATATTAATAGTTGTTGAAGCTATTGTTGTTCCTGCACTATTCTTTAATGAGATAAGCCTATTCCCCGCTGCACCTGCATTTACTTCAACAGATACTATTGTAAAAGGTGCAAAAGCATCAAATATCAGGTAATATTCCGTAGCGCTTGTAAAAAAACCTCCGTTTGTGTTGCTTTCTGTATTACCTACATATTGTGCTGCTGGCGCAGTAGTACTTTCGACATAGTATGTCGTTGTGGTCGATATTGTCGGAGTGGTATATGTTGTTCCGGTTCCTAAAAGAGTCCCTCCGGTTGATGCATCATACCAGTTCAGTGTGCCGCTGCCACTGGCGCTTAACGAGGCTGTCCCTGATCCGCATATCGTATCATTGATCGTGGCCGGGGCTGTCGGAAGGCTAATTGTAATATATGCCGTTTTAGTTTCTGTATCGCTACCGTTGGCATTTGTTGATGTAAGGCTTACCGTGTAGGTACCGCTTGCAGTGTATGTATATAATGGATCTTGTGAAGAAGAAGTTCCGCCATCACCAAAGGTCCAGGCCCATGATGTGGGAATATTAGTTGAAGCATCGGTAAACTGAATAACTCCTGTACAACTTGTTGTAAGGTCAGCAGAAAAATCAGCAACAGGCGCAGGCGGAGGAGCCAGCTGTATATTTAATACAGTAGTGTTTCCATTAGTTACGGAAACGTTATTAATGGTTTTTGTTGAATATCCGGAAGCTGAAAAAGTAATGTTATATGTTCCGGTATTTAGGTAGCGGTGATAGTTTCCAACAGACAATTCCGAATATACATGTGAGCTGTCAAAATCGTGTCCTGAAATAAAAACCTTAGCCCTGACAGGCAATCCTGAAATAGAATCAGTAATAATACCTCTCACACCTTTCAATGATTCTTCCATATATTTCAGCAAAGAGCGGTAATTATAATTCCAGTAGTTTGGCAACTCATCAGATGATAACAATTTTGTCACAGAAAGCTCGATAGTTACTTCGCGGCAATACTGCCAGTAGTTCATGTAATCCTGCCTTCCGCCGGTAATGATGTACCATGCAGCGCCGTTAGTAATTCCTGAAGAAGTGACATCGGTGAAATAACCGGATGAACCGAAAGCCTGTGCAGTATCGGCATAATTATTTGAAACATATTGCCACCAGTTATCATCAGCAGCAAGCGGATACTTGTCATCCCAGGGATAATTGACCACAGATGCTCCTCCGTGAAAATTTGCAGCTATATTAAAACACATAGTATCTGCAAAGCTCATCCAAGCCTGTGTTTCGGGTTGCCATGAATTTCCGTCGGGATGCTGGCCATTTTCAGGATCGGGATAATTCCTGTTAAGGTCAACAGAATTTGCATTATAACGAGTAGCGCCTGCAACAGTGGAATTCCCTCCGTCATATGTTCCGTCTGGATTTGAATCGGGGCAGATCCAAATTTCAATATTATTCACAATATTTGTTACCCTTGAATTTGTACCGTAATTATAAAGCAGATAATTTATCAAACGAAGCATAAGAACATACCCTGTTGTTTCATCGCCATGCATGGTTGAAGAATAGAGGAACTGCGGTTCATTTTCATGAGAATTGGTATTATCCGAAATTTTTGCAATCAGGATCCTTCTCCCGCTTGACAGGGTAACAAGAGTATCAATTTGACATAAGGTCGGATAATTTGTTTGAAAATTTGCCATCAGTTGTTCATAAACACCATATGTGGGATACCTGTCCCAGCTGGCCATTTGTGCCACGGTGGTCGCCATATTGATCACCTTTGCTCCATCCCCCTCATCGGGCTGAATAATTTTATATGCATAATTCAGCGATAAAAAATCATGGAATTCCTGCTTGTTTGCGTAAGCTGTTACTACATTTCCTTTAACATTATCGATAGAAACGATATTTGTCAAAATCGCTATCTCATGATAAGAGCTAATTTCAAATTTAATGACTACTTCAGTCCTGTTCTGAAAAAGTGAATCAACGAATGCCAGATTTTTTGACTGAAGCTGAGCATTGGCAATTAAAAAAAAGAAAATACCAATGAAGGAGAGGATGGATTTTTTTATCATAAAACAAAGTTTGTGATTCGTGCTATAAATATAGCAATTTTTTGGCGGAAGTCAAATAATATGAGGCTTTTTTCTGTAGTAAAAATAACAGCCCACATCGACTT
>JAZDMF010000102.1:0-2382 GCA_043801235.1 Bacteroidota bacterium
TGGTCTGGGTAACTGGAACGGAACCGTTGCTGAAGTATCTGTAAATGGACAGTCTGCAACAGTCATCGCATTTCCTCCCTACAATACTGATGTTACCGGATTGATCAAACCCGGAATAAATAAAATTGATGTAAAAGTTATCGGAAGTCTGAAGAATCTTTTGGGGCCTCATCATAATAATCCCAAACCGGGTTTTGTTTCACCGTGGATATGGAGAAATGTAAAAGCCTATCCGGCAGGGAAGGATTACCAGATGCTCGACTATGGGTTATTCAACGACTTCGTTCTATACAAGGGGAAATAGATATAGACAGGCAACAGGCGACAGGGATTTTTCCAGTAGCCTGTAGCCCGACGCCTGATGCCTGTCGCCCGTCGCCTGTAACCTTTATTAAAATACAGAATTGAACTAACTTATGAATTTTTGAACTAAATGAAACAATACCCTTTAATTAACTTACTATCAATATACAATTTTAGACCTATTGCATTAAAGAACTATTTTTCTACATTTGAACTGTTTTATTTTTGGTTTTTGAACCATCTTTGAATTAATTGAAACTAATATTAAATAGAAAAGCGGGGATTATGTATATTTGTTGCAAGTTACCTGCTGAATTTTAAACTTAAAATCTTAACCTATGAGAAAACTTTTAACTTTTGTTGCTGCTATGTTCATTACGGGCAGTCTGCTTGCTGGGGGTCTGGTGACCAATACTAACCAGAGTACTATGTATACACGTCTTCAAAGCCGTAATGCCCTCAACAAGTATTGATGCTGTTTATTTCAACCCGGCAGGCTTAACCAGGCTTGGTGAAGGTTTTTATGTCTCAATAAACAACCAGACAATCGGACAGACAAAAAAAGTATTAAACAATTATTCTTATCTTTCCGGCACTCCAAAAGAATATATCGGCAAAGTAAGCGCTCCTTTATTTCCTGGAGTTTATTTAGCATATAATACCGGGAAACTGTCATTTTCGGCCGGAATTAATCCTATTAGTGGTGGTGGTGGTGCCAAATATGATAAAGGCTTGCCCTCTTTTGAGATGAGTATCGCTGACATTGTACCTGGTTTAGCATCTCCGCCTAACAACATACAAACTACAAAATATTCTGCGGATATCTTCTTTGAGGGATCTTCAGTATATTTAGGTTATCAGGCAAACGTTGGCTATAAGATAAATGATATGTTTTCTGTTGCAGCAGGTGTGCGATTAGTTTCAGCTGCTAACACCTATAATGGATATTTAAAAAGCATAAGCATTAATCCAAACTACATTGCTTTTGGAGCAGCTTACAATGGAGGAATGGTACTTGCCCGTGATTTCTTTACTTCCGGTGCTGCTACCCTTAATGGATTAGCAACAGGAGCCACAGCCTTCGTAACAGGATTACAACCAATAATTACTGCTGGTGCCGGAGCTACTCCTTTGTCGAGTGGAACAGCTGTAGGTTTAACTGCCGCGCAGGTTGGTCAGATACAGCAGATTTTAGGTGCTGCAGGCTTAACACCTGCTCAAATAGGTGCTGCAACAATTTCCACATCTAAGGCATATTTAACAGCAGCTGCACCCGGATTTACAACAAAAGCAAATACTATGACCGCAAATGCAGCCGCGACACAGGATATTGAAGTAGATGCAGAAGAATCCGGAATGGGTTATACACCAATTCTAAGTGCAAACTTTTCACCTTCTGAAAAACTGAATATTGCGATAAAATATGAGTTCAAAACAAAACTTGAATTGACAACAAAAGTCAATGATAATAAAGGCGGAGGAGTATTTACTGATGGGGTGAAGGTTATAGCCGATATGCCTGCAATGTTTGCAGCAGGTGTCGAATACAAACCGATGGATAAGTTATTGGTTTCTGGAAGTATGAACTATTATTTTGATAAGAATGTTGACTATGACGGCAGTGAAAGCTTAAATATTAATATGATTGACAAAAACTTCACCGAGTATGCTTTGGGATTAGAGTATGGGCTTAGTGAAGAACTGCGTGTAAGTGCTGGTTGGCTTGGTACATTTACAGGTGTCAACTCTAATTATCAAAACGATCAGGGATACAGCCTCAATACCAACTCATTTGGTGGAGGTGTTGGATACCGTATTACTCCTATGATAGATCTTAACCTGGGCGGGTCGTATACAATTTACAAGGAAGGGACAAAGAGTTTCAACCACATGCTTGGAACCAAAGCAATGCCAGTTATAGAAACCTATAATAAAAACACCTGGGTTGTTGCAGTTGGTCTTGATTTCTACTTCGGAAAATAATCAGAAAAATTCTGAATAAACTAAAAGAGGTTGCCTCAGAGGAGTGCAGCCTCTTTTTTTTAGTAGGTAATGCCTTGTGAATTAAGGTGCTTAATA
>JAZDMF010000104.1:0-17794 GCA_043801235.1 Bacteroidota bacterium
TTTCCAGGAAGGATGAAATTAAGAAATTTCTTAAAAAGAAATTAAAAATTGACTTTATTGATTCTATAACATTTAAATTAAAAAAACCTTGGTGGGGCAAAGGTGAGGCAACTGATTTATGGGGTGCAGTGGGATTTGTAAAAGATTTTTTCATCTTATTTTCCCGATTCTGTATTGCTCCAGTTAAATCTTTGTCTGAGTCAGGTAATGAAGTATTATATTATACTTCTTTTTCACCTTATGATTTATTAGATTTATCAAGCCACTTGGAAGGTAGTCAGCCTATCGAAAATTTCAAATCAACAGAAAAAATTTTATTTGAAATTCTTGATATAATTTTATTTAGTGATTTATTTGACAATATTGATGTTTCAATAAATAGTAATGGAAATTCATTCCCATACTCCAAACTCAGCGAAGGAGAAAAACAATTATTATTGACATATGGATTAAAAGAGCTCATAAATATTGAAAATTCCGTTTTATTATTTGATGAACCAGATACCTATTTACACCCCAAATGGCAAAAAGAGTATATTTCAAATATTTCAGAAAATATTGAATTTTCCACATTGATTATTGCTACTCATTCTCCTAATCTTGTTTCTGATGTACATAAGGAAAATCTTTTTATAATGCAGGAAGGAAAATTGAAAACTATACCATTTGAATCTTATGGTAAACCTATAGACGATGTTTTAATTGATTTCTTCGGATTAGACGGTGTGCGTAATTTGAAAGTTGAAGGATTAATCAATAAAATCAGGAATATGATAGTTTCAAATCAATTTGAAAAGGATGATTTTAAAAAAGAATTTGAAGTATTAAAAGAAGTTTTAGGCAATGCTGATAAAGAAATAATGGCTATGACATTAGAAATTGCTAAAAGGAAAAAAGCAAATGAGAAGAATAAATAAAAGTGCGCCTTTTCAGAATTTTGAAGATTTTAAGAGAGAACAACATCCGGCATTATGGGATGATTTAACGCCGGAAGTGAGAAGCAGTACCCGAAAACATATTCTCGAAAATGAGCAACATTCTTTATGCGGTTATACGGAATTACCTATCCATCTTGAAGATTCACATATTGATCATTTCAAACGCAAGAGTCCTGATTTTTTTCCTAACCTTACCTTTAATTGGAATAATTTAATTGTTTCTTGTTGTTCTGACGATTTTGGTGCAAGATATAAGGACATGATATATCTTCATAAAAAAAACAAAGACGCATACACAAATATTATAAATCCTGTTTCTGAAAATCCCCACGATTACTTTGAATATACTGAATGGGGTGAAATTGTTTTAAAATCCTCATTAAAGAAAGAAGAACAAATAGAAAAAGCTACCGAAACAATATCTGCTTTTAATCTTAAACATAGTTCTCTTCAATCACGTCGTAAAATGGTAATTGAATATGCAAAAGCATACAAAGCAGAATTTACACTTGATCAAATCAAAGAATTTCTGAAAGAACATGGATTTATTAGTGTTATTGAACAATTTTATTAATAATTATTCAACATATCAGTATATTATTGCCGTGTACTTTGTAAAATAATGCTACAGGATTTGGACAGTGCGTGTCTCGAATTAAAGCAAGCCCTCAAATTAGGAAATGCTGATGCACAAAAAATGATTGACGAATATTACCAACCAAAAGAAAAATAAAAAACAAATGCAAATCCGTTACACTATACATCACATGCAGAGATGGGCCTCGTATCGTGAAGGTAATTGCCTTAGTAAAGAGTTTTGGGGGCTTGAAACAAAATTATTATGGCGCTGTGTGAAAGGGCATACATGGTGGGCTACACCGCTAAGAGTAATGAAAGGTTACTGGTGCCCTGTATGTGGGCGTAAATTCCAACCCAGGCATTCAATAGAAGATATGCGGGATATTGCAAAAAAGAAGGGCGGAAAATGCTTATCGGACATTTATATAAATAAAAAAACAAAACTGAAATGGCAATGCAAAAAGGGACATCGCTGGGAAACACCGTATAGTAGTATCAGAAAGGGCAGTTGGTGCATTGTATGTTCCAAAAAAAAGAAATGCACCATTAAAGAAATGCAAAAGTATGCCGCCACCCGCAAAGGCAAATGCCTTTCTTCTGTTTATACAAACAGGCATACTAAATTAAGATGGCAGTGCAGTAAAGGACACAGGTGGAATGCAAAACCCCATGGCATACTTCGCGGAGATTGGTGCCCCTATTGTGCAAACAAAAGAATGACCATTAAAGACGCGCAGGCTCTTGCCGCAGGAAGAGGAGGCAGATGTCTTTCAAAAAGATATTTCAATAACACAAGAAAAATGAAATGGCAATGTTCCGAAGGACATATATGGAAAACACCTTATCACAATATCAGGGCAGGTACATGGTGCGCGCATCACGACTGCCGTTATAAGAATGTTATGAAAAAAACCGTTTGAACAAACCCGTTTCTGGATGATTCAAAACTTTGAAAAAAAAATGATGTTATGAAAAAAAAATTTCATGCTAACCATGAAATTTCTGTGCTTTCTCCAGCACCCTCTAAATCCCCCAAGCATTCTTCCCTCCTGCCGTAGCAAAGAAAGGCTGTCCGCCTCCGCCACCCTGAATCTCTTTTGCAAGTTAGCGGACAATATTTGAAGATTTTTTTTTCACAAGATTTTATGAGATCATCACCTTAAGCCAGGGTTTGCCATAGCAGATGTATGCAAGAACGAGGAAAATATTTTTTTACTTTGTTCTTCATGGCAAATGCAGGGTGTCAGATATCTTTCTGATAAATCCTGTATCGTTTATACAGAACTCCCCCAAGTTTTTCGAGTTCAGCCCTCATCTTATAATTGTTCTCAAGTATCAGGTGGCTGTCGATCATTTCAATTCCACGCTTTTTGGCCGATTCAATTATTTTTGAGCCGAGCAGCACATCAAAACCTATCCCGCGATATTCTTCTTTTACAGCGCCCAGCAGCAGGTCAAGCTGCTTAGTGCGTTTTGCCGATCGCAAAATTTTAAAAAAACCGAATGGAAAAAGTTTGCCTTTTGCTTTGTTAATCCCTTCATTCATATCGGGCATGGCAATGATGAAAGCAATTACATCATTATTCCCGTCAACCACCACTTTCACAAATGCCGGATCAAGTATGGGGAGGTATCGGTTGGCAAACTCATGCATTTCTTTTTCATCAAGCGGAATAAAACCGTACAGTTCAGTGTAAGTTTCGTTTATCAGCCGGAAAAGCGGCACTATATATTTCCGCATGCTCCACCTGCTTCTGAATTCAAGCAAATGCAGCTTGTTGTTTTTCAGAATACGGACAAGAATTTTATTATACAGTTCAGGAATATCCTGCGGTATGGGCAACCTGAACGAAACACAGTCAATTTCTTTTTTGTATCCTTCCCGTTCAACAAGCTCAACCATGTATGGGAAATTATAATTGGTGGCAATCACAGGCATATACTCAAAACCCTCGATCATCAGGCCTTGCGGATCTTTATCCGAAAAACCGAAAGGGCCTATCATTTTATTCATGCCTTTCTCTTTAGCCCAGTTTTCAACATATTGAATTAAAGAATGCGATATTTCAAAATTGTTTTCGCATTCAAGATAAAAAAAACGTCCGGTTTTTAATTTATGAACCTCGTTATGATGCCTGTTAATGATTCCCATGATACGACCGATAATTTTATCGCCACTGTATGCAATTAGAAGTATAGTGTCATTGGTCCGCATGTTTTTGTTTTTCTTCGGGTTCAGGAAAGTCCGTTCGTCGGAATATATCGGGTTCACCCAGTTTTTGTGATTCTGATGCAAAATGGCAGGATAAAAGATAAACTTTCTTAAATCATCTTTTGTTTCTGCTTTTTTTATTTCAGGTTTCATCATCTTTTTATCTGAAACAAAAATAGGAATTCAATTTGTTTTTCAAATATATTATTGACCTGACATATATAATTGATAATAATCAGCATTTTACAAAAACTTACCGAACTGATAATGCATATATACAAGAAACGTGATAAAAACTTGTATTTATTTAAGTCCCAAATTCCAAATCTCAAATCCCAAGAAGGTTTACGCGCAGGTCTTGAGGCTTGGGGCTTGGAACTTGAGGTTTGTCCGAAGGACTCCTTACGGAGTGGCTTTTTTCTGAGTGCGGAAATTTATCCCGCTCGCAGTATAAAATTGTGTTTATTGCGCATATATTATCTATATATCTATATGTTTAAATATTTTTAACAATTTTACTTATTTGTTTTGTAAACGTATTTGTAACTTTGTGCATTAAAATAAAACAGCAGCACATGAAAAAAAACACCGGTTCAAAAATTCTTCTTATATTCTATATGCTGATTTCAGTTATGGTATCAGCTTTTGTTTCCTGTGGAGGAAGAAACACGCAGGAAACCGATAATCTGACATCAAATAATGACAGTGTTCATGATTCATCAGCACTGATAAAAAATGATCTTCCCGGAAAACCTGACACCAGCGTGCAAATCAGTGAAAGCAAAAAAGAGATCCCGAACGAAATTTTACATTTGAATGATAACAATTTTGAAGAAAAAATAAGCAATGGGGTTGTTCTCGTTGATTTTTGGGCCACCTGGTGCAAGCCCTGCCTGATGCAGGCTCCGATACTCGAGGAAGTGAACAGGGAAATGGGCGGAAAAGTCACCATTGCAAAACTTGACATTGACAAAAACAAAGTGACCACAAACCGCTACGGTGTTATGAACATACCAACTATGCTGCTTTTCAATAACGGGAAGCAGGTAAATCAGTTTGTGGGACTTACTAAAAAAGAAATTTTAATAAAAGCAATAAACAACGAGTTATAAATTGACATATAAAAATGGAACCTTTAACAAAAGAAACCTTTAAGCAGAAAATTTTCAATTTCGAAAAAAACAAAGATTGGAAATTTGCCAACGGCAAGCCATGTATCATTGACTTTTATGCTGACTGGTGCGGTCCGTGTAAAATGGTGGCACCGGTTATGGAAGAGCTTTCGGAAGAATTCAAGGGCAAAATAGATATTTACAAAGTGGATACGGAAACTGAGCAGGAACTTGCCGGAATATTTGGCATAAGGAGTATTCCGTCCATTCTTTTCTGTCCCACAGAAGGCGAGCCTCAAATGATGATGGGAGCCATGCCAAAACAGACTTTTGTGCAGGCAATAAACGAAGTGCTATTAAAAAACCGGAAGTAAAATGAGAAATCCTGAAAACAAAAATAAAGGCCGGTTTGCAGCCTATTTGAAAAAAAATCTTGTTCATATAATAAGTGTTGTTTTGGGAATTGCCGGAGGATACATTTATTATAGTACTGTCGGATGCTCTTCGGGTTCATGCGCTATTGTAAGCAATGTGTGGTTGAGCATGGCCCTGGGGGCTGCGGCAGGATACTTCATTGCCGGTATGATCAGACTGGGAAACTGCGGATGCAACATAAGTAATAATCCAACATGCCATAAAAATGAAAATTGAAGTATTTTTTGAAGGAAAGAAAAAAGTAATCGCCCATATTAACGGCTTTACTGTAAGCACCGATCAGCCTGTACTTGGTGGCGGTGACGGCTCTGCGCCCACTCCATTCGATCTTTTTCTTGCATCGCTGGCAACATGCGCAGGAATATATGTGAAAGGATTTTGCGACCAGCGCGGGATTTCGTCAGAAGGTATCCGCCTGTTTCAGGATATGGAATACGATCAGGCTACATCCATGATCAATAAAGTCAACATCGAAATTCAGGTACCAGCTGATTTTCCTGAAAAATACAGGGACACGCTGATAACTGTTGCGGGGAAATGCAAGGTAAAAAAACATATGCAGCAACCGCCGGAATTTAATGTATATACTTCGGTGAAATAATTTGTATCCTTCACAGATCCGTTTTGAATTAATTAATTCACGTTTGATGCGGCTGATCGGGAGGAATGGAATCACCGGATTCCTTTTGTCCTTCCGTGTTTATATTTTCCTTCTTGAAATACTTATCAACGGGATAAAATCGGGAAGTATCCTGATTCAACATCCTGCTGAGGATAGAATAAAGCTCGGGCAAATCAGATTTTATTCTATGCGGCCCTTCAAAAAAATGTTCAATGGCAACTGAAAAGAATTCCATTTCGTTTCTGAAAGCATATTCCCTGAATAAATGATGCGTTCTGACATTATCAAGCTTTTCGCTATTATTGTAAAAGTTATAGAGCAATTCCGTTTTATATAGAAAATACTCATCTTCCCATCCCGACACACCTATATTCTGTATCATCAAAGCATGAGCAAATTCATGCAATCCGAGATTTATTCCATCCATATCATTCGCATCTCCTTCCAAAAGATCCCTCCATGAAAACACTATGGCTCCCGCAGGATTTGTTTCACCTTTGTTTTGCGATTTTGAAAAATCCGAAAAAAAATCTCCCTTGAAAATGATAATCTTTGGGAACTTTTGAAACTTATAATCTTTTAATCCAAAAGTAAGTTTAATGGCGCTGTCGGCTACCAGCAGTTTCATTTCTTCAGTAAGATGAATTTCACCTTTTGTAATAAAATTCTTCTCTTTGAGAAACCGTAACATCCTGTTCTCATAATAAGGTTTCAGCTTCTCTGGCAGCATTTTGTAATATTTTGAATATTTAAAAAGGATATTTACCTGATCGGGGCTCAGTCTTTTCTTAAAAATCTGTTTATGCGGATTAAACGAAGTAAAGGATTGCTTTCTTACATACGTATCATACCATGCAAAAAATGCTACTGCCGATAGAATTATGAATATAGCAATAAATGGCATGATAATTTAAAATAAAGATCAGACAATGAAATCATCAATGGTAAATATATACATTTTCTGTTCCCCTCTTTTTTGAGGGCAGAATTCGATGTAAAAAAATCCGGAAGAGTAATTTGTACAATATCATGCACATTCCAGAGGATTTAAAGTAGTTTTTCCTTTTCTTTCCTGGGCAATTTATCCACAATCAAATCGTAGGAATCATTAATCCAGCCGAAAATC
This sequence comes from Bacteroidota bacterium, assembly GCA_043801235.1. Classification (GTDB taxonomy): domain Bacteria; phylum Bacteroidota; class Bacteroidia; order Bacteroidales; family CG2-30-32-10; genus DAOQAK01. The sequence goes on from JAZDMF010000104.1 coordinate 7,025, forward strand.
AACATATCATTGATGTTTCCATCAATTATTACCGAATTCCAGTGCTTCTTATCCATATGGTAACCCGGTAAAACGGAAGGATAATGCTCCCTCAGTTCGATAGCTTTTTCCGGATCACACTTAATATTCACACTCAAATCACCATCAAGGCTGACCAATGCAAACATTTTCCCCGTCACTTTAAAGACAAGTGTTACATCATCAAAAGGAAAACTTTCGGTCACACCTTTTTTTGAAAGACAATATTCGCGGAGTGTTTCTATATCCATGATTATTTAGCATCTAAACAGTTAAAAATAATTTTAATTTATTTAAAAATGCAGATTGCAAAATGCAAATTTCAAATTGTTTTGTGGTAGAATTATCAATAGTTTTGAAAATATTTCGATTTTGCATTTTAAAATTTGATATTTGCACCTTGAATTTATTATCATGCTTTATGCTTTCAAAAATATTTATTATAATCTTCCATTGAATTTATGTTACATAATATTTTTTCGTCAGTCGTTTGGACATTTATCCTTTCAAAGTATTTTAATAATTCACGCAAATCTGCATCCGTCTGCTTTTGCTTACAAATATGCTCTATGACTTTCCGTCCAATCAGTATCGGATGCCCTCCCTTTCCTTTATACACCGGTACTACAATATTATTATCGTTAACCGACAAAGTCATTTTATGAAGCAATGGCTGATTTACAAAAGGATTATCTGTATTATGAATGAAACAGGCATTTTTTGTTTTCAATAGGTTCAGCCCGATCTTTATTGAATGCAACCTGCCTGATGCAGGATTTTTATTTATAACAATTTCTGCATTTCTTAAACTTGTTTTGTCAATTTCATTAACTACTGTTTCATTTGTAACTATAATTATTTCCTGTGAACCGAGCTTTTCATATTCTGCAATGATATGGCTGAGAAAAATTTCTTTTTCATTAAATTTCAGCAGAGGCTTCATCAGACCCATTCTTTCTGAAAGGCCGGCAGCAAGAATCACCACGGGAAATGCCGGTGTTTTGATATTTCCTATCATTTTTTTATAGTATTTTTGCTGCTCAATTTTTATAAAACCGGTTTTTCGGTTGTCAGATTTCAGGTTTCAGGTTTCAGGTTTCAGTCTGTCAGTTAATCGGTCGCTTAAATGAATACAGGTAACTGGTTGCTGATACCTGATACCCGATCACCGATAACTGAAACCTGATGAACCGAAAAGAAACTCTTTAATAAAATTCAAATATCCGTAATCATGAATGAAAAAGCAAATATGACCGATACATTTTTTACAATTCCTGTTGATCAGCTTTATTCTATCATTGCTAAAGAATTTCAAACCCGCAAAGAAATCCTTGGTATTCCATTGGAACTCTTTTTCAAACCCTCAGCTTCCGATACTTTCAGAACAAAACGCTTTGGTCGTATTCTTGAAAGTCCGCTGGGCGTGGCAGCAGGCCCTCATACGCAGATGGCACAGAACATAATTGCTGCCTGGCTTTGCGGAGCACGTTACATCGAATTAAAAACAGTTCAGACACTCGATGAAATCCATATATCAAAACCCTGCATTGACATACAGGACGAAGGTTATAATTGCGAATGGTCGCAGGAACTTAAAATTCATGAAGCATACGATGAATACCTGAAAGCATGGATCATAATTCATTTGCTGAAACATAAATTTGGCTGGACGAATGATGAAGGGATCGGAATGATTTTCAATATGAGCGTTGGATACAATATGGAAGGAATTCTGAATGACAATGTTCAATGGTTCCTTAATAAAATGGCTGATTGCAGCAAGGACAAGGATGAATATATAAAAAAACTAAAACTTCTTTATCCGGAAATATCTAAAATTAACATCCCCGATAGAATATCCGACAACATTACCTTGTCAACCATGCACGGCTGCCCTCCGGATGAAATTGAAAAAATCGGACTGTATCTTATCCGTGAAAAAAAGCTGCATACAACAATTAAAATGAATCCTACGCTTCTCGGGGCGGATGACATACGCAAAATCCTTAATAAATCCTGCGGTTTTATTACAGAGGTTCCTGACATGGCTTTTGATCATGACCTGAAGTATCCCGATGCACTGAACATCATCAAATCACTTGTTAATGCTGCAAAGGAAGAGAATGTGTTTTTTGGGTTAAAACTAACGAACACCCTTGAAAGCATCAACAATAAAAATATTTTTTCCAAAGATGAAAAAATGATGTACATGAGCGGTCGCGCTCTTCACCCCATCAGCATTAATCTGGCGAACAAACTTCAGAAAGAATTCAAAGGAACTCTGGATATTTCGTTCTGCGCAGGTGTTGACTGCTTCAACATCAACGATGTCCTGTCATCAGGACTATCCCCAGTTACGGTTTGCTCTGATATTTTGAAACCAGGAGGTTATGCACGTATTAAGCAATACATTGATAACATTCAGGGCATTGAATACCCCGCAAAAAATAAATCGCTTGAAACCCTTGGCAAATATGCATCTAAAGTGCTTGATGAAAATGCATACAAACGCGATCCCTTCTTTTTCCCGGATATTAAAACGCAAAAAAAACTTTCTTATTTTGATTGCATCAGCGCACCGTGCGTGGGAACATGCCCCGCAAACCAGGATGTTCCCGAATACCTTTATCATGCTTCCAAAGGCAATATTGACAAGGCTTTTGAAGCAATCATGAAAAAAAATCCATTTCCAAATATTCTTGGAATGGTATGCGATCATGAATGCCAGACAAAGTGCACGCGCATCAATTATGACAATCCCGTTCTTATAAGGGATGTAAAACGTTTCATTGCCGAGAATGCCGGTGAGAATGCAATCAAACCGGCATCATCGAACGTTAAAAAAGTGGCAGTCATCGGCGCCGGGCCATCAGGTCTTGCCTGTGCATATTTTCTGAAACTTGCAGGCTTTGATGTGGATGTTTATGAAACAAAAAACATTCCGGGCGGTATGGTAGCCGATGCTATTCCTGCTTTCCGGATTAAATACGAGGCTATTCAGAAAGATATTTCACATATACAGAAAATAGGTGTATCCATTCATTATGAAATAAAAATCAGTAAAGGTTCTTTTGACCAGTTAAGAAAATCGCATCATTATATTTTTATCGCAACCGGAGCACAAAAATTCAAAAAGCTTGGAATTGCCGTTGAGGATTTCAAAGGCATCATTGATCCTTTCGATTTCCTTTCTTCAGTGAAAAAAAATATTTCTTTTGATCTCGGAAAGAATATTGCCATCATTGGTGGAGGAAATACCGCCATGGACGTGGCACGTACAGCTTTGCGTATGTCCGTTAAGAATGCAAAAGTGATGGTGCTCTACCGCCGCACCCGTAACGAAATGCCTGCCGGTGCCGACGAAATAAAAGCACTGTTTGAGGAGGGAATTGAATTGCAGGAACTGGTTGCTCCTGAAAAAATAAATTCTGTTGACGGTAAAATCATTTCACTCATGTGCAGCCGCATGCAGCTTGAAAACGATCCGGACGGAGGCAGACCCAGGCCTGTTAAAATTCCGAATTCCGAATTTGAAATATCAGTTGACACGCTTATTCCTGCCATCGGGCAGGATGTGGACATCGATTTCGCTGACACAAAATTACTGCAGCCGAATCCCGAAACGCTGGAAACAAAAATTGAAAATGTGTTTATTGGAGGTGATGCCCAGAGAGGTGCCGCAACTGTTATCAAAGCTGTTGCTGACGGAAGGATGGCCGCTGCACAGATCATGGCAAAATCAGGAATTTCTTTCCGTTTTGAGCCGGAAGCATCCGATAAAAAACTGGAATACCGCGATTATATTATTCAAAAATCAAAACGTATTAAAGGTGAATTTCCTGAAGAAATTCCCAGGAACAACAGAAAGAATTTTGATATGGTTATCAAGCCTCTTTCAAAAGAACAAGCCATGAAAGAGGCCTCACGCTGCCTTTTATGCAATGATGTATGCAGCGTTTGTGTTACCGTTTGTCCGAACCGTGCCAATCATACATACTTTATAAAACCGCAGATATTAAATGTTTTCAGTGTAACGAATTGTTCCGGTTTGTTAAAAATTGAAAAATCCGGAACTTTTAAAATCGCCCAGAAATACCAGGTCATCAATATTTCTGATTTTTGTAATGAATGCGGTAACTGCACAACTTTCTGCCCTACTGCAGGTGCACCCTGCCATGATAAACCTAAATTTTATCTCACGGCAAAAAGTTTCAGGGAAGCTGAAAAAGGATTTATGCTGAGTCAATTAAAAGATAAGATTGTTCTCATTCAGAAAAAACAGAATGCAGTTAACACTTTGACATTGCAGAATGGAAAATTTGTTTTTGAGAACGAAAAGGTAAAAGCAATTTTTGACGAAAAGAACCTTGAATTGCAGAATGCCGAATTCCTGAAAAAGGATTTGAAAGAATTTGAATTTTCTGAAGCCGTAAATATGTTTATTTTATTTAATGCAGCAGAAAATTTTTATTTGTAACATAAATAAAATATTCCCCTTTGTAAACTCTGTGCCTCTGGATAAGAAGTAAATATAATTTATTTAAAAACTTACTTACTGGGAAAAACATCAATCATAATCATCCGTTTATAAAAGCGTTCCTCTGCCAGTTTGTTTTAAAACATTGAAACGTTCGTGACCTTTTTGGGTGTTGAAATTTTATGTTCACGCGAATGCTTAAGGGCGACGCCTACTCTCAAGGTGGTCACGTTCCATGTTTCTATTGAACGCGGGGACTGACCAAAATAAGGTTGAAAAGAAACAAAAGGCGAGAGTACAAATTGTGTCGGCTTGCGCTGTGACGAGACAGGAATATCATATCCTGCTCCTATTTGCATTGAGAATATTGTTTTGTTCATATTGCTAAAATCCCCATTCCGTTTAAGATGGGCTACCTGATTGAGGAAATCGGAATTGACACCTTGTTTATAAAGGAATGATTTGTTCAAATTGAAAGCCAGGCGGGGGCCTGCATACAAATAAAAATCAGATTTGAATGGGGCGAAGCGCAAACTGGGCTCTACAGTAATATAGCTAAGTCCCGTGGATAAGTCATCAGTGCAGCCACAAGGAGCATCTTTCTCATCAAAAGCACCTTTGCGGCTGTCGTATCCTGCCTCCAGCATTATACTCCATGTTGAACCGGGAAGATGAAACTCTGCAAGAGGCGCAAAATAAAGTCCGATACCACTGCCATTATTAAAAGCAACAGGAGAGGTTAAAGTAGAATTCAATTCCTGAATGGAACTACTATAGAAATTCATGTTTGCGCCAGTAGCAACACCAAACCACCATGAGTGATTTTTGTCTTTATACAATTGCGCCCTGACGGGCAACTGAATACCTGTCAGAATCAATATAATTATAATAACACTTTTGATGGTCGGGCTAAATAATGAACTTATCATGCACCTTGCTTTTCCTGAATTGGTTTTAGTTTTCATTTTATTATTCATTTATAATTAAATACTTCATATTTTATTGCCTGTATTTTGACTTTTACCTGAACAAGGCAGACGCCGTGAATTTTCAAAACATACTTTTATTCCTGTTTCTTTTTTTATGACTAAATTTAAATTTATACTGCGAAAGCTTAAAAGCAGCACCAAATCTCAAAGTGGTTATATTCCATGTTTCTATTGAACGCGGTGACTGGCCAAAATAAGGCTGAAAAGAAACAAAAGGAGAAAGTACATATTGTGTCGGTTTACGTTTTGGCGAAAACGAAATATCATATCCTGCCCCTACCTGCATTGAGATTATTACCTTATTCATGTTGCTGAATTCCCCGTTCAGTACCAGCGGTGCATTTTGACTAAGGAAATCAGATGTACCGAATTGAGAATAACTGAATGATTTGTTCAGGTTGAAAGCCAGGCGCGGACCTGCATACAGATAAAATTTTGACTTGAACGGCGCGAAGCGCAGGCTCGGTTCCACTGTGATATAACTCAGATCGGTGGATAAGTCTACGGAGCAGTCACATGGAGCAACTTCCTCGTTGAACGTTCCTTTGCGGCTGTCGTATCCGGCCTGAAGCATTATACCCAATGATGAACCCGGACGATGAAACTCTACGAGGGGTGCAAAATAAAGTCCGGCATCACTACCCTTATGAAATGCAGCGGGAGAGATCAGGACTGAATTCAATTCCTGGGTGGAACCGCGGTAGAAATTTAAATTTGCACCTGCTGCAACACCAAACCACCATGAGTTCTTCGTGGCATGAGTTGCTTGTGACTGAACGGACAACTGAATACCTGTCAAAATCAAAACAATTAAAATTACACTTTTGATGATAAGGCAATAAGAGGACCATGCTATGTGCGATACCTTTTTTAAATTAGTTTTAGATTTCATATTTTTAAAGTTTGTATTCATTGATATTTTAGTACTTTATATTTTCATTATTTAATTTGATTTTTCTTAGCCTGAGCACCTTCAATAAGAATAACATTGCCGCCTGCTTCGTCAACAGTAGTAAAGCTCCACACATATTCATTTGCCAGTGGAATACCTGCAATATTTTTAATTTTTTCTGTAATCGTAGCAGTATAAGTGGTACCAGGTAAAAGATTGGCCGAAGGTGTAAATGTTGCAGTTTTGCCGTTGTATGAAACTGTTCCTTCTACTTGTGTTACCCCTTCCAAAGTAAATGGAGCTTCCGCGTTACAAGATTCGGGGTACATATTTTCATTGAAGGTTACCGAAATCCCCTGGTTAAGGGGTACACCTGTAGCAGCATTTGCAGGGTTTGCTAATTCCACAACCGGACATTCTACAACGATTTCCCTGAAATCATCTTTTTTGCACCCGGCAATCAGTACTGCTAGAATGATTGTGTAAATGATGGCTGACTTTTTCATATTATCTTTTTTTATTTTGTTTCTGTATATGTTACTTCAAAAACAGTGCTGAACTCAGTTTTTTATAATACCGTATTCAAGGTATTTTGACCATGAACTTTCCATCCATGTTCCCTGACGATGTTCGATTTTTATGGCTGCGGATATTTTCATTTCGATACGTTTCAGCTGTTTTGCTGATGTAAAAATACTTCCAGGAGAGGTGGTGAAACATTAGCAGATTTACCAAAATTTAAAAGAAATTTATTGCAGGGGTTGGTAATTTTACCAGTCTGGTCTTATATTCTGTAAAATAAAAAAGGCATCAGTCGTATGCGCTGTGCCTTGCTTTTGATATTCGCGGGAAATTTAATTATTCAGATACGTATCATTAAAATTTTCTTTGTATTAACCCATTATATGGTCATTATTATTCAGTTTTTTCGGGCAACGCCCATAAACCTTCGTCATTCATTGTAGATGAAAAATTTTTATTTTCATTAGTGTCATTCCTTCCGTTGCTGGTATAGGTTAAAGTAACTCCGTCGTCTAAAATTACAGGATCGTTTTCGTCCTTGCAGGTATTGATCTGCGGGCCCAAATTGTAAGGCTTACACCAGCTTCCGTCCGACAATCTTTCCGATGCCCAGATATCTTTTCCGCCATACCCGCCTTTGCGGTCGCTGACAAAATATAATGTGTTGCCATCAATACTTAATGCCGGACTGCATTCTTCATATTTTGTATTGATGTTTATTTTAACAGGTGCTGCTGCCTTGTCCGTGGCATCAATTTTATATATATCCCCGTCAATCGACACATACATCTCTTTCTGGGAATTTGTATCTTCCGGCTTAGTTGCGGGATTTGAACTCTTGTGATTAACTGAAAAAGAAATATTGCTTATTACGATTAAAAATGCTATCAGTATGATTTTTTGTGTTTTCATGGGTTATACCTCTTTTGTTTTTCTCTTTTTTCTTTATATCAGATTTTATGCCAAAACATATTATTCATTACAGTTTTTCTTTCAGGCTGCGGCAATTTCGGTCGATTTGCCGTAAAAATTCTGCTCCCTTTAGTTCCATATCAGATCCTTGTTAATGCAGTGATCGCGTGTATTCTTCCTTCGGTCACGTACGCATCAAAAATTGTCGCCAGTTTTTTTGAAGGACTCACAAACATGAACTGCCCGTCAATATTTTTGCATTCAATCCATTTAAGTTTTATCAGTTTGAGGATCATCCTTGTGCTTATGGATTTTGAATTGATGCGGTAAGCGGTTGCCCTGTTACTGAGCGATTGATTGGCAATTATGTGCCTGATTTCCCTGATACAGATTTTTTTCATTATTATATGGTTTTATTGGTTTTTTAAAAATTAATAAATTTTCCAATCCGGCACAAAGCTTTGCTGTTCACCGGAAAAAGATGCCGTTGACATAATTGTATAAGGCGTTTTACTTTCATCAACAGGGATTACGCTTATAATTTCGCTGTAGCCCGGTTCATTAAAAACTGAATAATCAGATAACCTGTAATACAGGTTTGCTGCCACTGGTAATTCGTCAGTGAAATAATATGCAAGATCGGAGAGAACGTTAGTACCGTATATTTTCATGTACCCTATTACTTCATAATTTGTTGCATCAAGCGACCGTTCTATTGCCACAATTTTTGTTTCTGTATTGCCGTTAACTGTAACATGCAGATATACCTTACCATTTATGTACCTGCTTTCAAAAGACTTCACAGAAGTTATTTTTTTTTCATCCGCATTTACGCGACTCGGTAATGCAGTTTGTGAAACAGCGCGGTAAAAAGAAAAGCTTATCAGAAGGAAAAGCAGGGTGTAAATTTTTGTTTTCATGGTTGTGTGATTTTCTGATGTAAAATTACCTCACTTCCAGAGGGAGAAACATGAGCAGATTTACCAAATTTTAAATATATTTTTTCGTGGAGGTAGGTATTAATACCAGCACAAAATAATATGAAAGGAAAATTCTGATAAAAATTAAAAAGAAAAGCGAATAAATTCTTTGTTATAATCCGTTTGGCGCCATACGGCCGGGATGTGACGTTCCGATCGCATTAACCGTACCATTATAAATGATTTCATCAATGCCTAAATTCCATCCGGATATATATTCACACAGTAAAAGCAATCCGGCCAAAGCAACCACCAGTCGAATATCAGTGCCAGTGTTTTGTATACGGATGCCGGACGCTGTAAAAATTTGTGCAAGCCCGCAAAGAAAAAACGACAGGACTGTATTTGCTTTCATGGAAACGATGCCATGAATAGGATTTTGAGACTGGCAATATCAAACTGCCATCCGATAAGTACGAGAAGCCCTGCAATAGTTGCAAGCGTAAAGTAATAAAACTTTGGATATTTTTTATCACAGGAACAGTAATTAATCATCAGTAAAAGCTACTGAAGAATTATCAATTTGCCCTGTTTTTTATTTATACCTTTCTATGGTGTGCTGAACTTTTAATCTATTTTTATTTAGGTTTTTTTCAGCCTGATGAATTCCGGTTTCAGTTCTTCGATGCGTGATTTTATTAATAAAACTTATTAATAATGATTACATGTAATTACATATACAGAAAAAAATAATTGATTATATTGCCTCGTGAATATATTTAGCTATTATTTTATAACAAAGATTTATCTTTGTCATTTATGATTCCCCGACTATTTTTATAAATGTTTTTCAGCTTATGGAATTCAAAAGACATTCGAAGCGATTTTTTCGGCATCTTATTTCAGTACCTTTCATTTACAGCATGGCAATCCCGTTTGTTATTTTTGATGTATGGCTTGAAATTTACCATAGAATTTGTTTTCCTTGTTATGGTTTGCCTTATGTAAAAATGAAAAAATACATTCGTATCAACAGGCAGAAACTGAAATATTTAAATATTATTGACAAGCTGAACTGCATGTACTGAGGCTATGTAAACGGATTGATTAATTATGCACGCACTATAGCAGGTGAAACCGAAGAATACTAGTGCGGCATCAAACATAAGCAGGGTGTGGATTTTCAGGAACCTGAACACCACAAAGATTTCATGGAATACGGGGATGAGGAGGCATTCAGGGCAATTTCTAAATAATTACTACTTTTATATTCCTAATATTTTTACGTATGAAAAAATATTTATTGGCAGTATTCGCTCTGCTTCCCTTGTTTTCCATATGTCAGGTATATAACGAACTCGTGGAATCGCCGGGCGACCAATCCGCAAAGTATTTCATAAGCTACAATAAGATAAAAACGATCTATAAAAAAAAGCACTGGCCCGATTCCCTGAAGGACAGTTACAACTCATACGATGATTTTTCTATCACGGAAAAGTATGATATCTCGGGCAACCTGACTGAGTATAATTCCACTTACAATGTTTTTGATAATGCCAGGAACAGTTATTCCTATAAGGATGACAAACTGATCAGCAAGAAGATTTCATATTCTAACAGTAACGGGCAATGGATCACCGAAACAAAATATAAGTATAATGGCAAGAGAAAAATTACCGGGAAAAGTGAAGTGTTTACGAATGTTTATGGTAAAAAGGTAACTACAGAACAAACGACATATTCTTATGATTCAAATGACCGCCCTTTAAAATCAAATGTTTTCAGTGATGACAGTTCTTCGGGAAAACTTATTGCTGAAGTGACATTTACCTATAATGACTCAGGGAACCTGATCGGGGAGTTTGAGGTTGACTCTACCGGAAAAACAGTGAAAAAATATAAATGACTATCGGGTTGTGCACCCAAAACAAAATTAGCACCTTTGCAAGAAATAAAACTCATGAATTTACTTGACTTTGGGAGTTATTTCCCTGATGAAGAGTCATGCATAGAGCATTTTAAATTACAACGCGAAAAGAT
>JAZDMF010000142.1:0-2544 GCA_043801235.1 Bacteroidota bacterium
ACACGTTAGTCAGTATGTCAAATCATCTGGGGCTGTTCAGCGAAGATGTGGATGAAAAAGGCGGCCAATGGGGTAACTTCCCGCAAACATACAGTCATGTTGGTTTAATCAATGCCGTGAACAGGATTGCTGTCAAATTGAATAACCCTTTTTTTATGTAAAAAATATCATATGAATAATATAGGAGATTTAAAATTCAACAGGCTTATTATTGTTGCATACCGCCTGCCCTACAAGTTTATTAAAAAGAACGACACAATAAAAGCCGTTCAAAATTCGGGCGGCTTGGTCTCTGCTGTTCTTTCACTTTCTCAAAACATATACAATATAAGTCCTGAAAAAGAAGTTCAGAAAATAATATGGGCAGGGAAAGGAGATGCTTATCTTGAAAAAAATAAAATTTCATCACAAAAAGATTTTGACCTTTTCCCGCTGTATATTCCGGATAATATTAATGATAAATTTTATGGCGGTTTTTGCAATGATATGATATGGCCCTTGTTCCATTATTTTCCTGATTACACTGTATTTGACACTTCATATTTTAAAGCGTATATAAAAGTCACCCAGCTTGTCAGTGAACAATTAAGAAAAATCATAAGACCGGGTGATTTTGTCTGGATTCACGATTATCATTTTTTGTTGCTGCCTGAAATGGTTCGTTGTTGGGCTCCCTGGGCCAATATTGGTTTTTTTCTTCATATACCATTTCCGTCTTTTGAAATATTCCGGTTAATGCCTCGTATGTGGAGAGAAGTATTGATTAAAGGAATGCTTGGTGCGGACCTGATCGGGTTTCATACCAATGATTATACCCATCATTTTATTAAATCGGTCAAACACGCCCTGGGTCTGGAGTGTAATAATAATGTTATTAAAACAGAAAAAAGAACCGTCAAGGCAGATGCTTTTCCAATCGGGATAGATTTTGAAAAATTTCATTCATCATCATTGTCAGCACCCATCGTAAAGGAAAAAGAAAAGTTGGGTAAGTCATTGCAGAATCTGAAACTGATATTTTCAGTTGACAGGCTTGATTATTCAAAAGGCCTTTTAAATCGCTTATTAGCGTTTGAATATTTTCTTCAAAAGTATCCTCTTTGGCGTGGTATTGTTGTTTTTAACATGGTGGTCGTGCCTTCACGCGAAAACATAGAACGGTACAAACTGATGAAAAAAGAAATTGAGGCCACTGTGGGACGTATTAATGGAGAATACAGCACACTTGACTGGAGGCCCATTATTTATCAGTACAAATCGCTTCATTACCCGGAGCTTGTTGCGTTGTATGAAGTTAGTGAAGTAGCACTTATTACACCGCTAAGAGATGGCATGAACCTGGTTGCGAAAGAGTATATCGCCTGCCAGCATGAGAAAAGCGGGGTTTTGATTTTGAGCGAAACGGCCGGAGCTTCTGCTGAATTAAAAGAAGCCATTATCATTAATCCTCACGACAAACAAGAGATTGCCAGTGCTATCAATATGGCACTTACCATGAAAGAAAAAGAGAAGAAAATGAAAATTAACAGGATGCAGCAAAGAATTAAGAATTATGATGTTTTTACCTGGGCAAATGATTTTTTTAACCAGCTTATGAATGTAAAAAACGAACAGGTTTGTACCAGCGCAAAACCCATTAACGATGCACTAAAAATACAATGGCTTCACAATTACAGAACTTCGTCAAGAAGGCTTTTACTATTGGATTATGACGGAACCCTTATACCGTTCACTAATTATCCTGATACCGCTTTTATCAATAAAAAGATCTATAATTTACTCTCTGAATTTTCAGCCGATGAAAAAAATACAATGGTTATTATCAGCGGAAGAGAAAAAAACTTTCTTGAAAAGCAATTTAAAAATCTTAAGGTTAACCTGATTGCAGAACATGGATTTTTCTACAAGCAGTATGGAAAGGAGTGGAATGCACCCCTCAGCATTGACCTTGAATGGAAAAACCCTGTCAAAAATATATTGACAGAATATGTGAGCAGATGTAATGGTTCGATGATAGAGGAAAAACATTCTTCTATTGCATGGCATTACAGGAATGCTGATATTGATTTTGCCAACCTCAGATTATTTGAATTGAAGAAGGATTTGAACACGGTATTGAATGATTTCCCTGAGGTTACAATCCTTGAGGGATGTAAAGTGCTTGAGATTAAAAGCGCAAAATATAATAAAGGAACCATGACAGAACTTTTTCTGCAGAACGACACATTCGATTTTATTCTCGCTATCGGCGATGATAAGACAGATGAATTTATTTTTGATGTTTTACCAGAAAATGCAATATCCGTCAAAATTGGAACAGAACCTACTTTTGCAAAATATTATTTGAATGATCAAAACCAGATTGTAAATTTGCTCGAGATTGAAAAAAATTATAAACTGAATGAAATTGTCACTCCCGCGAGTCTCAAAGAAAAAGGTTTGGTCGCAAGTGCTGAAAGAGTGGTGAAAATATTGGGGAAGGGGACACTTTCGAAAAAATTAGAGTTCAAAAATGTAAAAGTGTCGACCGGGGCAAGGAAGCAG
>JAZDMF010000208.1:0-11307 GCA_043801235.1 Bacteroidota bacterium
AACCATAAGGTAATAAACAAGCGCATAAAATAAAAAATAAAACAGCATGCCTAATGGTGGTTTCCTGTAATAACTGTCAAGAACCTTATGTTCAAAATCGACAGAATAATTGTACCACATGGCAGTTGCCAAAAAAAGAAATGCAATGCCATAACTCCAGGGATTGAAATCTTCCTTAATAAATGAGAGAATATATTTTATAAGTTTTTTCATTGTTGCAAAGATGTAAAAATAATCTCAAAAATAAATTGCGGATTGTAAATTCCGGAATTCGAATTTACTAATCAGCAATTCAAGTATATTTAATAAATTTGAAAAATGTATCATCTTTTATGGAATGAAGAATAATGGGAACTATCAGAATTCTGCTGAATAAGAATCAATATATATAAACATGCCTGATAAAAACATTTTGAAAGATTTAACCATTGAGCCATTGTCAAAAGATAATTGGGACAAGTTCGTTCAGCTATTTGGCACAAAGGGCGCCTGTGGAAATTGCTGGTGCATGTATTACAGGCTTCCTAAAAAAGAGTTTGTGGAAGGAAAACAAAACAATGGCAACAAACAAAAAATGAAAAAGCTGGTATGGAATTACAAACCTGCCGGAGTTATTGGCTTTTACAAGGAACAGCCCATTGCATGGTGTGCTTTTGCACCCAGGGATGTATATTTGAAAATTGAAAATTCAAGGGTGCATAAACGTATTGATGATAAACCCGTATGGTCGATACCCTGCTTTTTTATTGAAAAAGAATTCAGAAGAAAAGGAATCTCTGTTGCTATGCTCCAATCAATAATACAATATGCAAAAGAAAACAAGATCGGAATTATCGAGGCATATCCTGCCATTCCAACCAAAAGTGTTCTTCCTGATTCGTTTGCATGGACAGGCTTATACAAATCATTCGAGCGCGCAGGCTTCGAAATTGCAGACCACACTTCTAAAAACCGTCCGATGGTCAGGTATTACACAAATAAAAAATAATAATATCAGGGTGTAACTTTTAAACAGGGTTGCACGTCTTAAAATAAAATCAAGCGATTACCATATTATAACCCATCTATATATACCTAACGAATTTAACCATGAAGAGATTTTTAGTTACCCTGTTCATATGTGCGAGTTACAATATACTGTCAGCACAAGTTCAAATTGAAGTGACCGGGCAGGTAAAAGACAACCAAACCAAAAAAGCATTAGAGTTTTGTTCTGTTTCAGTATTCAACCCTGCCGACAGCCTGATTACGGGCAGTGTAACCGACAATAACGGATTTTTTGCCATTCTTCTGGAAAGCGGAAATTATTATTTTATTTTCAGTTATATCGGATATGAAACCGATACAACGGAACTAATTACCATGACAGAAAAAAAATTCCTGGGAGTTTTCAAATTAAATCCGAATGAAAAACTCCTTAACGAACTTACAGTAAAAGCAAGCTCGTATGATAATCTTATTGACAAGGATGTACAAATTGTTACAGATAAAATGAAAGCAGGGGCATCAAACACAAAAGATGTTCTGGATAAAATTAATGGCGTAGATTACGACAGATATAATAATTCCATAAAAGTTGATAACGATGCCAATGTAATGATTTTGGTTGACGGGCTGGAGAAAGATCAGGAATACATTAAGAACCTTTCGCCCGACCGCCTGAAAAAAATTGAGGTGATCCGTGATCCCGGCGGACGTTATGCACTGGAAGGATATTCAGCGGTTATCAATATCATTCTTAAAAAAGATTATAAGGGTACCGAACTCTATTTATACGAAAGGGTAATGACCGATCCCGATTCGAGGAACAACAAGTATTTTTTTATTCAGAACAGCTCAGCAGCCACCTTAAATTATGTGTACAATAAATTTAATGTTTACGGGAAGTACAGTAACGATTATAGTAATTTCAATATTGAATCCACCGGTCTACAGGAATATGCCAATGGATTGGTTATTGAGAAAAACCCCGTGGTTGGTGACGTACTGAATGCAACAATAAATGAATTTTCAAATAATTATACCCTGGGAGCCGATTATTACATGAATCCCAAACATACCTTCAGCTTTGAAAGCACTCTTTCAACCCTGCCATCAGATAAAAATATGTTTGAAGAAAGATATGACGTGAATTATTTGCTGAACGGAATCCTTATTGACAATGTTATTACTGACACAAAAAACAATTCAGAAAATACAAGTTCATACAACTCCTTATTCTATACAGGAAAATTTGACGAAAAAAATTCATTGAATTCAAATTTCACTTTTTCAGATTACAAGGACAATTACACAAATACATATAAAGAAAATTTTATCGACAAAAGAATTGAAGATGGGACGAACCATAAAAACAGCACTGAATTTTATCTGGAATATGATCATACTTTCAGCACCAAAACAAACCTGCAGATAGGTTACGGCAATACATGGGAAAAACTCGATAACAAATATACCATTGAATCATCGGTCAGTCAATTTGAATATGCAGATATCCGTCACAAACTATACTCATACTATTCATGGCAAAAAAGCAAAAAAATTAGCATAAAAACAGGAGTCGCCGCAGAAACCAGCTCACCCAATGCCAACGGACAAAAAAACTCATACTTAATTTTTCAGCCTTATACCGATATAAAATTCAAACCTTCCGAAATTCTTGATCTCAAGTTGAAGTACAGGTCGGCAAGCAATTATCCGAATATAAGCCAGACCAATCCTTTTACTTATGTTCTGGATCCGCAAACTGTAAGAACGGGGAATCCCTATTTACGTCCTGAAGTAACACACAAAGTGTCCCTGCAAACCCATATTCTGGGAGGCTTAATGATGATCGAACCCTATTATCATTTTTCGGGAAATTATATTACTGAAATCGGAACATTAAGAAGCGACAGTATTTTTGAATACAGTTACAGTAATATCGGGAAATACACGAATTACGGTATTCAGGCGAATGTTACCATTCCATTTGGAAAAAGTTTATTCTTACAATCGGATTTCGATTTTTACAAAAGCAGTATAGAATATGAAGGCAAAACAAACAGAATAAATGATTGGGCTATGTCGAACCAGTTGGTTTATGTAAATGAAAAATCGGGACTGGTTGCAGGGTTCCAGTATCAGAACAATTTACGCAAATTCATCACTGCGCAAGGTTATAATATGGGCGATAACGATTTCTGGATCGTATTTTTCCAGCAACCGTTTTTCAAGAAAAAACTTAGTCTGATGCTAGTGTATTTCACCCCAATAACATGGGGAGTGGATTTTATCCAGGGAAATTACATTAATACCGATACATATACAGAAAGCAAATTCTATGATATTAGTATTCTGAAAAACATTGTAATGTTAGAAATCAGTTACCGATTCAACAAAGGGAAATCTGTTACCAAGACAGAAAAAAATATTGAACGTAAAAAGGAAAAAACTTCCAAAGGGTTATTCTGAGAACTGGAAAACCGCATCTGCCACGAAACCCCAAACCCCAAATCCCAAGTTCCAAATTCCAAGAGGGCTTGTGCTCTGGCTTGAAGCTTGAAATTTGAGACCTGGGTCTTATTTCAGCGGAACATAGATATCCGTCTTCAGGTTTTCGGGTTTTATTTTGCCAGGCGAGTTAAGATAAATTTCCAAACAAGGCACATTGCGCAATTCAGCTTTGCTCTTTGCGATCCAGTTGCTGAATATATAATTATATGTTTCGCTGAATTTTTCATAAGGCCCGTTGTGCCTGAAAACAGCATATTTCCCTCCTGCCAGTGTCTTCACGCCTATATCGCCTTCGGGAGCTACATCTTTTCGTATTGATACGCAGGCCTCATAACGAATTTTTGATGTTTCGGTGATGGAAGGGTCATCGTAGCCAATGCCGATGAATTTTGTGCTGAAGCCCCAGAGTTTTTTCTGTTTCATGAAAGTGCAAAGTTTTCCCCAGGCTTCGCCGGCCGATTTGTCGTAGCCGCCCTTGCATAAGGTGTAAATCACTTTCTGCGGTTTGATGTCTTTGATTTTTGGATTTTTCATGGTCTCAATTTTTTTATGGTTTGTATTATTTGTCACGATGATCTCCTGCCCGTTCCTGTATTCTCCGGGCGAAATGCCGAAACGTTTTCCAAAGGCACTGATAAATGCTGCAGATGTATCATAACCCACCTGATATGCTATACCGCCCACCGGTTCGTTGCTATGCCTGAGCAGGTGTGCTGCAGTTTCCATTCTCAGGCGAATGACATAGTTATACAGAGGCTCATTTAAATGCGCACTCATGATGCGGTGAAAATGAAATTTTGAGAAATTTGATAAGCTGGCCAGCTTTTCAATATCCATCGGTTCACCAAGATTGCTTTTTATGTACTCAAGCACCCTGTTGATGCGTACCAGGTAATCAGTAATGGTCTCTTCCCTGTGCATATTTCAGAATTTGTGCAACAAAAGTAGAACTATGAAAAATATTTGAATTGCTCAATCTTGCTAAATTAATAAATTGTACTTTGAACGCTTGTAATTTACTCGCAATAGTATTTTTTTCAAAAGGGGCGTTCGTGAAATCCCTGCCCGACTTCCAGCCCGAAAGACTCGTTCTGGCGGGTGTCATTCAGGCGGGGCTTCACTAAGTTGTGTTTCATTAACTCAACGAAGTACGAACACATACGAAACTACGAAATTCGCAAGTTCGTATGTTCGTAAAAATTCGTACTTCACCGGAATCATTGAAAATTTACAATTAACACTGATTGCAGTATAACAAATTCCATTTTGAATGATTTTTTTCGATGATTTTTTTTTGTTTTGCAGAATATTTGATATTATTGTATATAAATTTATAAATGAAATTTAATTGCTTCCAAATACGACAGGTTTTATTCTACTTTAGTGAAATAATAAACAAGTAGCCACCATTTTAAATGCTGACAGACTGCTATGAAAAAAATTGACAACATACTGACTGACCTTAGACAGAAAAGTCCGCTCAACTATCTTTACGCTAACGGTTATACACCGGAGACAGTAAAACCTCTACAATTGAATATCAAACAAAAGACGGCAAAACATTTTTATAAGCACAGGTAACAAAGGACATTTGCGAAAAAATCAAGTCCGGTGAAAAGGAACCAGAATATCTTGCTGAAAAAATAAAATTTGAAATAATAAAAAACTGTGGCTAACAGGCGTTCATTGGAAAAATATAAAACAATCAATAAAATGAATATAAAACTAAAAAAACGATGAAAAATATTATTATTAGTATACTATTAATGATATGTGTTATATCATTAAATAGTTGTAAAAAGAAAGTTAGCGGATGTACAGATCCGACGGCTACAAATTATAATTCAGACGCTAATGAAGATGATGGTTCCTGTACATACTCTCCCTCTCTAACTATTGGCCAAAGCTATGAGGGCGGTGTGATTGGTTACATCCTGCAATCCGGAGATCCCGGCTACAATGCCAGTGAGCAACACGGCATCATAGCTCCAACAGGCGACCAGACCATAGGCCTGCAGTGGTATAATGGGACTTATGTTGCAACCGGAGCAAGCGGAACAGCCATAGGCACGGGTAATGCCAATACAAATGCCATTGTTTCTTCGCAAGGGTCAGGAAGCTATGCCGCCAAATTATGCGCTGATTTAGTAATGAATGGTTACAGCGATTGGTATATGCCCAGCAAAGATGAGTTAAACAAATTGTACATTAATAAAAATGCCATCGGTGGTTTTACAGAGTACGCCTATTGGAGTTCTTCAGAATCCGATAATAACAACGCATGGTGCCAGTACTTCAGCAATGGCAACCAGTTCCCTAACTTTAAGTCATACACCTATTATGTGCGTGTTATCCGGGCTTTTTAAAATTAACAAAAGTGCTTGTATGGATTTTTGAAAAAAAACAACGAAGCAACCAGCTAAGGATTTGTAACTCTATCTAAAATTTTTCGCTAAAACATAAGCGTAATTCCCGCCAGGAAATTTCTTCCCGCCTGCGGATAATAATAATTATTTTCAATCAGCTTTTCTCCTAAATAATAAGGATATGTCCATCCGTTCGATTCATATTCTTCTGATAAAACATTATTCACAAGCACAGTGAATTTTATTTTCTTCATGAATTTTGGTGTCAGCGAATATGATATTTCAACATCGTTCACAAAATATGATCCGATCATCCTGCCAGGATTTGCGGTATTATCAAGGTATTGGCTGCCTACATATTTTGATATAAGTTTTATGCCTGCGTTCTTACAAAATTCATAGGAAATCTGGCTTCCGGTAATAACACGCGGAGAAAAAGCTATATCAGTTTCTGAATATTCCTTTTGTATCTGCAACCCGTCGTCCCAGTTATCCACATATTCGGTGAAATTGAGAATGCTATTTTTACTGAATGTTGCATTCGCCTGTACATATAGATTTTTCAATGGTTTTATTCCTGCCTCAACTTCAATGCCCGTGCGGAAACTTTTATCAATATTGGTGCGGTTGTATGCCCCCACATCGTTTATCTGCCCTGTAAGTACAAGTTGATTCACATAATACATGTAATAATAATTTGCTGCCACCTCCCAGTTTTGTGCTTTATGCGAAAAACCTGCTTCAATATTCTGCAAATGTTCATGTTTCGGGCGATTCAGCGGTGTTGACTGAACATAATCATCGCGGCTGGGTTCTTTATTGCCTATACCGTACGAAACATAAAAATCGCTGGAAGGGTTAATGTTATATACAATTCCTGCCTTGGGATTCATAAAATTCAGGTTGGCCGCCTGCTGCACATTCTGTAAATCATCATTGTATCCGAAGAAAGAATAATATACTGTCCGGTACTGCATATCGGCATATAAATTTATTTTTTTATTTATTTGATAACTCAGCTTTCCGAAAATATTCGCGTCATTCTTTACGGCATTATCGTAATAATATTTCTTACCGGGAAGGCTGTTGCTTGCGAACTGCGACCAGATAACATTTCCAAAATGATCGCCATCATATGTGTTAGCGGCTCCGCCGAGGGTGAGCAAAACTTTTTTCCTGTTATCATAATTCACAGAATAGGTAATACCGTAAAAATCGTTATCAAGCCATCGTTGTCTTATCAAATCGGTTGAAGTAATTGTGTCGCTCCCGACAATAACATCATCAAATCCGTAATCAGCAAACTCATCATCATTTTTAAATTCTTCGTAATATCCTGCCCCCCTGGTATAATGCAAAGCAGCATTGGCATTCCAGCTTTTATTGATTTCGTAAGTATAATGCAGCTGGTAATAATCCTGCTGGTAATTATCGGTTTGATTACTATAAGTATAATAGTTGTAAGTCCTGCTGGCGGAATTCATCATGGAAATATATTCTTCCGGCGTGATGAACCAGTTGTCAAGCATCGCTTTCATTCCGGCAGTATCATTATTCAAGCGTGCTTCCGGAACTCCGTACCATGCCTGGTAGGTGCGCTCCTTGCCGGAAAAAACGATCAGTTTCAGAATGCTTTTCTTTCCGTAATATCCACCGGATATATAAAATGATTTAAGGTCGGAAAAAGCCCTGTCAATAAATCCATCGGAAGATAATTTAGAAAGACGAGCATCAAAAGCCCAGCATTTATTGATCAATCCGGTACCTGCAGAAATTGTGTTTTTAAAAGTATTGAACGAACCAGCCGAAGAACTGAAAGTTGCATAAGGATTTTCGTTCAGTTTTGTGGTTTGAATATTCAGGCTTGCCCCGAAAGCCCCTGCGCCGTTTGTTGATGTTCCAACCCCGCGCTGTATCTGCATATTATCAACCGACGAAGCTATGTCAGGCAGATCGACCCAGTATGTTCCCTGCGATTCGGCATCATTTACAGGAATGCCGTTGATGGTAACATTGATGCGCGTGGCATCGGTACCGCGGATGCGTATGCCAGTATATCCCACGCCTGCTCCTGCATCGGAGGTTACTACAACCGAAGGAGTCATGCTCATCATATAAGTGATATCCTGACCCAGGTTGCGTTCTTCAATTTCTTTCTTGTTGAGATTTGTTGAAGTAAACGGAGAATTTTCCCCGGAGCGGATGGCCTTTATTACAATCTCATCGGCCAGATAGGTTTTCTTTTTCAGATATACATTAATAATAGTGTCTTTTGTAATATTGAAATTCTCTTTCCATGTTTCATAGCCAAGGTAGGTAACTTCAAGGCTTACTTTCCCTTTTTTAAGATTTTCTATAGTGCAGCTTCCATCAACCGACGCATACAAGGTTTTAAAACTGTTTTCCATTTTAACGGTAGCGCCTTTCATAGCGCTGTTGTTTTCTGAATCATAAATGACACTCTTTACTGTAATTTGTGCTTTTATCGGATGATAAAGCATAAAGCCCAATGCCAGCACGGCAAATGATTTTTTCATTTTGTTGATATTTTTGGTTAAACATTCAGAAAACCTGAGGGTTGGCTTTCCTTTTAATTATTTAACCATCTTCCCTTCGCCGGCATTACCCGGAGCAGGTTCAATGGGTATGATCTCAGCCCGCAAGCCAATTACTTACACTGCTAAAGGATTAGAATTATTAATTTTTTAAATTCCAAGCCCAAAATTCAAAGATCTAAAATCCAAGTTATTTTATTTATCCCCCTTGGGATTTGGGACTTGGGACTTTGAATTTGGAATTTAAATTTTCCGTTTTCAGTATAAAAACTGGAGGGCACCCCCCTCTTGATTATGCCGCAAAAATATATTATTATTTTAATATCTTTGTAAAAAAATGAAATTAATTATCATCAACGGCCCTAACCTCAACCTGCTCGGAACCCGTGAAAAAACGGTTTACGGAGAAATTTCCTTTGATGAATATTTTCAGAAATTAAAAAATATTTTTCCTCAGGTCGGCATGGAATATTTTCAAAGCAATATTGAAGGGGAAATAATAAACAAACTTCACAAGGCAGGATTCACTTACGATGGAATTATTTTAAATGCAGGCGGTTACACTCATACCTCAATAGCTATAGCTGATGCCGTGGCAGCCATTAAAACTCCTGTGGTTGAAGTTCACATCACAAATATTTTTGCACGTGAAGAATACCGGCATATTTCACTCATTGCGCCAAAATGCAAAGGAAGCATTTCCGGTTTCGGCCTTGACTCCTACCGCCTGGCTGTAGAATCTTTTAGAGAATAAAACCATTGAATATTCGAACAATTGAACATTCGAATTTTGAATTTTATTTCTTAATATTTCCCAATTATTCATTCGTTTGTCCGGTTAATCGGTTGTTCGATTATTCTGTTATTCTTTAAAATTTTGGCAGTGGAAACAGCCCTTGCTTTGGACCAAATTCATACCACCTCGCTATTAAATCATATAATGTGAAATTTTTTTTAGGAAAAATCAGCAGGATTCAACTGATCAAAAGTTTTTTTCTTCTTAAGATAATGTTCAAAAACAATAGCACGCTGATAAACACCGGAAATCTTTTTCTGACGGATCATTTTTCTTTTTTTTCGGTGTTTTCCAAATGTGAAATAAAAAGCAAAATGAGCATGCATCACAGCAAAAAAATCTCTCAGATGTCCTTCAAATAAAAATTTTAAAGCAGCAATCCCATCAAGAAAAAGGCGGAGAACAAACACTTTCAGCAATTGCGATGAAGGAAGGTTTTTATATAAAAGAATAAAATTATTCCTGAAATTAAGGTATGTTTTCTTTGGATTCTTTTTGGGTAATGTTCCCCCGCCGACATGGTAAATAACCGACCGGGGACAATACATGATTTTATATCCGGCATTCTTCATCCTCCAGCAAAAATCAATTTCTTCCATATGTGCAAAAAAGTCATCATCCAGTCCGCCGTATTTCCTGTACAGTTCAGCCCTCACGAATAAACACGCGCCTGTTGCCCAGAATACTTCTTTTACATCTTCATATTGTCCTTTATCAACCTCGAGTTCCTGAAAAATCCTGCCCTGGCAAAAAGGATAACCATACTTATCAATAAAACCACCTGCTGCACCAGCATATTCAAACTTCTCCCGTTCATTATATGATCGTATTTTGGGCTGGCATGCTGCAATATCTTTATCATTATCCATCAAAGAAATCACAGGTTCGATCCAGTTCTCCGTCACTTCAATGTCTGAATTGAGCAAAACATAATATTCAGCATCCACCTGGGAAAGGGCGATATTGTACCCTTTGGCAAAACCGGTGTTTTCATTGTTTTTAATGACCAGGATTCCGGGATATTTTTTTTGCAGAAAATCCAGTGAATCGTCCGACGAGGCATTATCGGCCACAATAATTTCTGCTTTTGCTGAATTACAGGAAATGAGGTAAGGAAGAAACTTTTCAAGAAAACGTTTCCCGTTCCAGTTAAGAATAACAACAGCGACTTTTGATCCAGGCATACTTTCTATTTCAGCTATGCAAATTAAAACAATTTTTTGTTCAATAAAAAGTTCATCCTATATTTGTCATAACTTGACAGCCTTATGAAACTAAAAATAAACCTGCTTTTATTCATTTTTATTTTCACTGCAGGGATTCAATGCTCTGCGCAAAATTCTTTTTCTGACATTTCCCTGATCAGAAATAAAGATTACTCTGATATAACAGGCGACAACAACCGCAGGAGCAACATAAAAACAAACAAGAAAGAACCATTAAAATTCAAACATAAAAGTTTTATTGCAAAGTACAATCCCTTAGGTTTAGGTGCTTCTGCACTCATGCTCCTGTATCAGCATATTATTTCCCCGCAGTTTTTCAGGTACTGCCTTTATGAACATTCCTGCTCCGATTTCAGCAAAGCCGCCATCAGCGAATTTGGCCTCATTAAAGGAATTTTCATGTCGGCCGACAGATTGCTGCGATGTAACATTTCTGCCATCCATGACATTCCTTCCGGCAAATTCGATTCCGAAGGTTATGCCATTGATGAACCTGAAAAATATCATATCAGGAAAAAATGAAAATTACACACACTATTATCCTGCTTGTTTTATCTTTTTCCTCAGCATTGCTGAATGCCCAGAACAATTTATCATTCCATGAACAGATGGTATTTTCTAACTACCTTATAAAGAATAATTATTATGACGACAGTAAAACTTTTGTTCATTATTTTTTACATGATTCGTCACTGACCAATGACCAGAAGGATTCGCTTTATTACTTTGCAGGCAAGGTTTATTATAAATCTGAAATTTTCGATACTGCTTCTATATACTTCAGCAAAGTAAGCGGCAATTCTGCCATTCACAGCGAAGCTGCATTTTATTCTTCTTTTTGTCTTGTAGAAGATCATCGTTATGAAAAG
>JAZDMF010000212.1:0-8630 GCA_043801235.1 Bacteroidota bacterium
AAAGAAAATATTTGACCTATTGAATTATAAATATGCGCCTTTCATCAGAAAAAAATCTGTAGTCCCCCCTGATGAAATCTTTAGAAAGGTCACAGCTCATTGTCAGCTTATTACGGATACATAGCTGCAATGTGGGTTAAATTTTTACCTGACTAATGATAAATAAGATTGTGTAATTTTACATTTAATTATTAAAAAGGGGTTATATAAATGAAAAATAAACAAGTCAAAGAATGGTTCATTCAATCGGACTATGATCTTGAAACGGCTGCAGCTATGTTAAAGACTGAGCGATTTGTTTATTGTGTTTTCATGTGCCACCTGACACTTGAAAAAGCATTGAAAGGACTTATTGTTAAAAAGTTTGATAAAGTACCTTCAAAAATTCATAACCTGATTTTTTTAGCAGATGAACTTGATCTTAAATTGACAGAAGAACAACTTAAATTTATCTATAAATTAAATGCTCATTCAATTACAACACGCTATCCTGAAGAATTAAAGAAACTTATCAAGGTATATAATTTTGAAATTACTGAACAAATTCTTACTAATACAAAAGAAATTCACCAATGGATAAAAAAGCAATAAAATTAATAACCAATTTTTTAAGAGTTGAACTGGAATTAAAAGGGATTAAATTAATTGGTGTTGCTTTGTTTGGTTCTCAGATGAAAGGTACGGCAACTCCTGACAGCGATATTGACATGATATTGATTTCAAATTCCTTTAAGAATAAAAATTTCATTGAACGTTCAGATTTAACTATGGATGCTGAAATTAAAGCTATCCGAAAATTTAAAATACCTCTGGACATTCTTAAAATGACATCTGCTGAATATCAACAAGGCATTGATAATAAAAGATACAACGCACAGTTGTTGTAAATGAATACTTCTGTAAAAAAAATAAGTCCAAAATTCCAAATTCAAAATTCCAAATTCCAAGAGGCTATGCGCATAAAACATGGGGCTTTAGAGATACGTAGTCCTAAAGACATAATACATTATTAAGATGAATAACAAAAAAGAAAAAAGTTTTGACGCAGTTAAAATGATGAGTGATATACGGGATAAGATAAGCAAAGAGACCGTAAACATGACTTTT
Organism: Bacteroidota bacterium; assembly: GCA_043801235.1. Lineage (GTDB taxonomy): Bacteria > Bacteroidota > Bacteroidia > Bacteroidales > CG2-30-32-10 > DAOQAK01. The sequence goes on from JAZDMF010000212.1 coordinate 1,108, forward strand.
GAGGAACTGAAGGCTTATATAGAAAAACGCATCAAACAAAGCGGATTAAAACCAATAGGACAATAGTGGTCTTACCCAACTTCTAAATGTATCTGATTCATGCCGCTGCTCAGAAAGTATCGGAACGCACGTTAGACAGCCCCCTCTCTTTGTAAGCCCAAAATTCAAAATTCCAAATCCCAAGTGAAAATGCAAGTAACACTTGGGGCTTGAGGCTTGGAATTTTGGGCTTTGGACTTTAACGCCGAAAATATTATTTTTACCGGCAAATAAATATTTTGTTGATCAAGAACAAATACTTCCGTAAAAAATCTATCTCGCATATACTGCGTCATGCCAATGATTTTAGCGATGGTTTGCAGCTGAAGAGAAATCTGAATGTCCGCGATTTAACTGCACTTGGTATTGCTGCTATTATTGGCGCGGGAATCTTCAGCACTATTGGAACTGCTGCATTTCATGGCGGTCCTGCTGTTTCATTGCTTTTTATTTTTACTGCCCTTGCTTGTGGCTTTTCAGCATTGTGCTATGCAGAGTTTGCTTCACGAATACCTATCAGTGGCAGCGCATATACATATGCCTATGCAAGTTTCGGTGAGCTGATCGCATGGATCATAGGTTGGGATTTAATTATGGAATATGCTGTTGGAAATATTGCGGTGGCTATTTCGTGGTCGGATTATTTTACCGGAATGCTCATGGGTTTCGGACTGCATTTTCCCGAATATCTTTCAACGGATTTTCTCACTGCATCACGCGGATTTACCGAAGCCACTTCGCAAATGGCGTCGGGTACGGCTTTCAGCAGTCTTTCCGCATCGCTGCGTGAAGCTTATACGGCGTGGCAATCGGCACCACAATTATTTGGCATGCATTTCATTGCAGATCTTCCTGCATTTTCAATTGTTGTTTTCATAACATGTCTTGTTTACATTGGGATTTATGAAACCAAAGTTGCCAGCAACATCATGGTAATGCTGAAACTTATAATACTGATGCTTGTGATTGCAGTTGGCGCATTTTATGTGAGTTCCGAGAATTGGTCGCCCTTTGCACCCAATGGCTTTAGCGGTGTACTTCGAGGGGTGTCGGGAGTATTCTTTGCGTACATTGGTTTTGACGCTATTTCCACAACTGCCGAAGAATGTAAAAATCCTCAGCGCGATCTGCCAAAAGCAATGATCTATTCATTAATAATTTGCACTATACTTTATATTGCCATAAGTCTTATACTTACTGGAATGGTAAGCTATTCAGAGCTTGGAGTAGGTGATCCCCTTGCTTTTGTTTTTCAAAAACTTGACCTTCACTGGCTTTCGGGAGTAATTGCAGTGAGCGCAATTATTGCAATGGCCAGTGTACTGCTGGTTTTCCAGGTAGGGCAGCCGCGCATCTGGATGAGCATGAGCCGTGACGGCTTGCTGCCGCCTAAATTTTCTAAAATTCATAGACGTTTTAATACACCAGCATTCTCAACTATTATAACAGGTATTCTTGTTGCAATTCCCACATTATTCCTGAATCTTACCGAAGTTACCGACCTGACAAGCATAGGAACACTCTTCGCTTTCATCCTTGTTTGCGGTGGGATTTTATTACTTGAAAAGGAAGATGAAAAAACCAAAAAAGGTTTCAGAGTGCCGTATTATAACAGCAGAAAAATATTACCACCAGTTGTTGTGGTTGTAGTTTTTATGGTTTTGTATTTTAATATTGATGGAGTAATAAATTTTTTCAGCGCTACCGACCCTGAAAATACATCACTTTCATTCTGGGATGTTTTTAAGCACAAAATCCCGATGTATGGATTTATCATTATATCTATTGTTCTCGTTTATCTTGCTATCAGAAAAAAATTATCATTGATTCCTGTTTTAGGATTACTTACCAACTTGTATCTCATCACTGAACTAGGCATTACAAACTGGATGCGTTTCCTGATATGGCTTGTAATAGGACTTGCGCTATATTTTACTTATGGAAATAAGCATAGTAAATTGTTCAGGGAAAGAACCGCAAATGAAAAGAGTATAGGTGATAAGTCGGCAAGGCATACAAGTACAAATGACCCCATGTAAGACTGAAGCACCAAATTCCAAATACCAAGAACCAAATCCCAAATAAATTTCAATAATCCAGACTGTTTTGAATTTTGGATATCCGAATTTGGTTTTTATTTGTTATTTGATGCTTGTGATTTTGGGTTTATTAAAACTGTGCATAAATAAAAGGCTGCACATTGGCCGACTGTAGCTGTATAATAAGCTGAATGACCAGCAGGAACAAAATAATTTTTACCCAGAACGGTGTATTGATAAATTGCTGTGAAATTTTCGAGAACCATTTTAATGGAATGGCATAAATTGCAAAACTAAGCAAAAGGAGAATTACAAACAGGCCTCTTACATTGAGGAAAGGGCCAACAAACGCCCAGTCCATATCAGTGAACACCCTGCCATACATAGTGAATGCCGTTTGAAAATCCTGCGCACGGAAAAACACCCACATGAAAATGATAAGATGAAAAGTAATAATCCAGCTGAAAAAATTATATAGGGGTTTCCGGATTTTTTTCTTCAGTCTGTTTCTTCTCTTTGCAATAAGAACATCCCATGTCATGGCTAATCCCTGCAATCCTCCCCATACCACGAATGTCCACGAGGGGCCATGCCACAATCCGCAAAGCAGAAAAGTGATCATCAGCGATGCAATGATTCCCGCTTTCCTGAAGTTGCGGAGTTTAAGCGATAAGGGGCTGAACAGGTAATCTCTTAACCATGATGAAAGCGTTATATGCCATCTTCGCCAGAAATCGGTAACATTCAGCGCATGATACGGTTTATTAAAGTTCTGATCAATGTTAAATCCCATTATTTTCGCAAGGCCCATGGCCATGTCGGTATATCCTGAAAAATCGAAATAAAGCTGAATGGCAAAACCGTAAACAGCCATCAGGTTTTCAAAACCCGAATAGCTTTCCGGCATTGAAAAAACGAGGTCGTTGTACTGGCCTAGGTAATCAGCAATCACGGCCTTTTTAATAAGTCCCTGCATGATCAGGAATAAACCTTTGCTGATATCAAACTGCTTTATTACAACCGCTTTTTTCAGTCTGGGAAGAAAATCTTTTGCCCGTGTGATAGGCCCGGCTATCAGCATGGGGAAATAAGTCATATAAAAAATGTAGTGAAGGAATTTTTTTTCGGCCTTTATTTCTTCCCTGTAAACATCAATCATATAGCTGATGGTACGGAAGGTGTAAAATGAAATCCCGATCGGCAGGATGATGTTGAAAGGCTTGAAATCATCACCAGATAAAGAATATAAGTTTTCAATAAAAAAATTAGTGTACTTGAAATATATAAGAAGTCCGAGGCTTGCACAAAGAGATAATGCAAGAAATATTTTCTTGTGAATTTTTTTACCAGATTTCTGAATCAGCAGGGCAAGGATATAATCGATGGTTGCTGTAAGCAGAAGTACCAGCAAAAACCATCCGGAAATTTTATAATAAATAAAGAGGCTGAACAGAATTACAAAAACAGTGCGTATGAAACGTTTTTTATAAATGAAAGCATAAACACTTATGAAAACCGTGAAGAACAGCAGGAACAGGCCGCTGTTGAAAAGGACAGGATTATCCCTGTCAAAACCAAAAAGCCGGTGCATGCTGTTTACAAATTCCATATCTGCCAGAGAATATAAAATCTCAAATCAAAAAATCTTAAATATTTTACAATCATTTTCTTCTTCTTTATATCCCGGCAGGCGGATGCGGTCCCAGCAATGTTGTTGACGGCCGCTTCGTTGCTTTCTCTTTCGGAACATTCATCAGAACAGGATACATACTTTTCTTCATCATGAACGATGCGATGGAATCCATCCATATAATAGCTGACTTCGTGGTGGGATGCGCTCCGTCCCTGCACCTGTCATACATCAGGTCGAGCGATGGGAAATAGCGCCTGCGACCAACATTCCGCAAAATAAGTTTATTGATGCCCGTATCTTTTTTCCAGTTGGGCGGACCGACCCAGATATATTTCAGATCTCCGACCTGTTTTATTATATGTTTTGCATATGCATCTCTTTCTTTCAAAATATCCCTGATAAAAAGTTCGTTGCCTCCAATAACAAGGATTACAAAAGTCGGATCAAATTCTTTAATGAAGTACGAAATGGTATCGCAGTTACCATACCACAGCGTTGATGAACTGTACCATATAACGGATTTCATCGTGTGTCCGTTTTCCTGGCAGTAATCGTTCAGCCGTAATCCCAGGCCTTCAAGCATGGAATCGCCGATAAGCAAAAAACGTTGTGCTGAAGAATCAATGGGTGTTCCTTCAATTTTTGTTTTATCGCGCGGGTTAACAAGGCAATATGCGAGTACAGGTTCTGAGGGAGAGAAAAATTCCTTTATTCCCGCTTGTTTTATTTCGTAATCAAGAACTTTTACCGGGCCGTCGGAGTATGAGTAAATGGTAAAAATAATTAATGAAAGCATCAGAAGAAGGATGAGGCGCAGTAAGGGCGAGGATTTTCTTTTGAATTTTTTTTTCAGGAAAGAGTATGCAGGCATTAAAATAATTTTCAGACTCATTACTGCTTTTTGTTTTTCTTGTTTTGAGCGAACATCCACTCTATCATGCTTTGATCGGAATAGGCGCTGTTCCAGCAATTATGGCCAACACCTGTATATTCGGTATATTTTGGGCTGCCTCCTGCTTTTTTTATTGCATTGATCATATTTCGTGAACGGGAAACCATCACCACTTTATCAATGTCACCGTGAAAAGCCCAAACAGGAATATCTTTGATCACCGATGCTTTTGCTGTGTCACCTCCGCCACAAACAGGAACAGCAGCAGCGAATTTACCGGGCCAGCGGCTGATAGCATCCCAGGTACCGAAACCACCCATCGACAGGCCTGTGATATAAATCCTGTTGGTGTCGATGTTGAGATTTTTTATCAGTGAATCCACGAGCAGCATGGTCCGGCTCAGGTAAACTGAGGGTTTATCAGGCATAACATGAGATGGCAGTTTCCAGTCGGTTTCAACCCAGCGGTAGCTTTTGGCGCATTGAGGAACCAGCATATAGCAGGGATATTTTCCCCTGTTGTAATCCGTCGCAAAATTTTTCGCGCCATTCACAAACTGCATATTATTATCATTCCCGCGTTCACCTGCTCCGTGAAGGAAAAGAACGAGCGGAACTTTTTTTGTAGTATCGCAGGCCTGGGGACGCATTAAGCGGTAAGGCAGCGTGTCATTCTGTTTCGAAATGAAAATATGTTTTTCAAAAAGGCTGTCGCTTTGCCCGTAAACAAAGGGAAAAGCAAATATTACAGACAAAATAAAAATCAGTCTTATGTGATTTTTTTTACAAAACATCATTTTCGTACTTATTTGCAAAGCTATTTTAAAAACGTTTTGCCTAAAAAAATATTTCAGGAAATTTTTAACAAAATTTTTAACACAAAATTTAAGTCTGAATTCAGAAGTTAAATAATTTATTTTTTTCCTATTCTTATTAACTAATGCCCAAGAATGATGAAGCAAACAGCTAATGAAAATATTGCACTGTCTTTCGCTGAATGAATTCAAAAAATATGTTAAAAATAAATTTTCTCAGAATTGTAATAGGAACGAAATTAGTTATTAATTTTAGCAGCCGAAATAAAAATTTATTATGAAAAACTTATTCGTTTTTTCCATTGCAGTGATATTTTCAGCATCATGCTTCTCTCAAAAGATCAATGAAACCGATGTTCCTGATGCAGTAAAAAATACTTTTAAAGTCAGGTTCCCGGGTGCTGCCGGCACACAATGGGAAAAGGAAGATTCCCTGTATAACGCAACTTTTTTGATGGATCAAACAACAACCGAAGCTGAATTCAGCGATAAAGGCGCCTGGATTGAAACCGAATGGGAAATACCTCTTGAGTACACTCCGAAAGCAATAAAAAATTATATGGACACCACATATGCCGGTTATAAAATAAGGGAACTGGAAATTATGGATTACCCTACTGACGGCAAATTGTATAAAGTAGAGATTTCAAAGAAAAAAGATTGTCAGAATCTTTATTTCACCCTGAGTGGTGAATTCAAGAAAACGGAAAAAGCAGAGTGTGAGAAAAAGAAAGGCTGCTGTAAGAAAAAGGAATCATGTAAATCTAAAGATTGATGCTTCAGGCTACCGGACTTGTATTCGGGATATATTTTCTTCTGTTTACTGGCTTATGCAATGCGCAGGATAAAACAGATTCTGTAGTTTTATCCAAATACTTTGTTGTTATACATGGGGGTGCCGGCAACATTACCAAAGCCAATCTGCCCGACAGCGCTCTTTATAAAGAGAAACTTAAAGAAGCTTTGAAAAAAGCTTCTGATACTCTTGCTAAAGGAGGAACCAGCCTTGATGCAGTTGAAGCAACAATTCGTATCCTTGAAGATTCACCTTTGTTCAATGCAGGAAAAGGAGCCGTGTTCAACGATGAAGGCAAGAACGAACTCGATGCCTCCATCATGGATGGAAAAACCCTGAAAGCCGGTGCTGTAGCCGGAGTCACAACAATAAAAAATCCAATCACAGCAGCGCGTATGATCATGGAAAAATCAAAGCATGTGATGCTGATAGGTAAAGGCGCAGAAAAGTTCGCAAAGGACCAGGGACTGGAAATTGTTGAGCCCTCATATTTTTTTGATCAGAAGCGCTGGGATCTGTATTTGAAACTTAAAGGCAAATCGGAAATAAAAACTACAGGCTCCGATACATCTCATGGTACTGTTGGTGTTGTAGCTTTGGATAAATATGGTAACCTTGCTGCCGGTACTTCAACAGGTGGGCTCTCGAATAAAAAGTACGGCAGGGTAGGCGATTCGCCTATAATTGGAGCCGGAACCTATGCCAACAATAATACCTGTGCTGTTTCGTGTACAGGCACGGGCGAATATTTTATAAGGAATGTTGTTGCGTATGATATGTCCGCTTTGATGGAATACAAAGGATATACTGTGCAGCAGGCCGCAGAAAATATTATAAACGAAAAACTTAAAACGCAGGGAGGCGACGGCGGTTTGATCGCTCTTGACAAAAACGGAAACTTTACCATGACCTTTAACACCGAAGGAATGTTTCGCGGATATGCCGACTCTGAAGGGGAGGTAAAAGTTTTTTTATTCAAGTGATACTTTAAAAAATTCCAAATTCCAAGTTCCAAACCCCAGGTAAATTTCAATTTCCAAATTCTAAACAGTTTTGAATTTTTTATAAATCCTTATTCGTTTTGCACTTTGATAAGGTTTCGATCACATTTCGACAAGCTCAATGTGACATTACTCAACCTGACAATTATTACATGTATAGCAGACAGTTGTCAGACTGAGGGATAATTTTTTACAAAAAAAGCAATATAAATGACGTTTTATTCAAGTTCGATATTCAAAATTCGTTATTCATTACTCATTATTTATTTCGTTCAATGTTAGTTATTTAGAAAAATACGTCAATGGTA
>JAZDMF010000213.1:0-31889 GCA_043801235.1 Bacteroidota bacterium
TACCATTGACGTATTTTTCTAAATAACTAACATTGAACGAAATAAATAATGAGTAATGAATAACGAATTTTGAATATCGAACTTGAATAAAACGTCATTTATATTGCTTTTTTTGTAAAAAATTATCCCTCAGTCTGACAAATACTGTTATTTTAATATCAGCTGTCAGGTTGAGTTAATCGAAACCTGACACCATGAGTAAAAAATAAATAGTATTTTTAAGCCATAAAATATTCTATGGGGACTCCTTTGCTCGAAATAAAAAATCTTACCACTGAATTTTTTTCTGACGAAGGAAACATAAAGGCCGTTGATGGAATAAGCTTTCATTTGAACAAAGGCGAAACGCTGGGCATTGTTGGTGAATCAGGTTCCGGCAAATCCGTTACGTCGCTATCGGTCATGCGGCTTATCTCTGTTCCGGGAAAAATTAGCGGAGGACAAATTTTTTACACAAAAGAAAATCTTCCTGCCGAACTGCTATCCCTTCCCGAGAAGGAAGTGCGCAAATACAGGGGCAAGGAAATCGCCATGATCTTCCAGGAACCAATGACATCGCTGAATCCTGTGATGAAGTGCGGAAAGCAGGTTGTTGAAGCTTTACGACTACACCTGAAACTTTCCTGCAAAAAAGCAAAAGAGAAAACCATTCAATTATTTGAAGAAGTGCTGTTGCCGCGACCTTTGGATATTTTTAACAGTTATCCGCATGAAATTTCAGGCGGACAGAAACAACGTGTGATGATTGCCATGGCCATGTCGTGCAATCCTTCCGTACTGATTGCCGATGAACCCACTACAGCACTTGACGTCACAGTTCAGAAAACCATTTTGCAGCTGATGAAAAAACTGCAGCAGTCGCATGGCATGAGCATTATTTTTATATCGCACGACCTTGGCGTGATTGCTGAAATTGCCGACAGAGTTCTGGTAATGTATAAAGGAAAAATTGTGGAACAGGGAAATGTGGGCGAAATATTCATAAACCCCAAACATCCCTACACTAAAGGTCTTATTGCCTGCCGCCCATCCATGGATGTAAGGATGAAGAAACTCCCGGTAGTGGCCGATTTCATGGAAACAGACGAAGAAGGGAACATTACCGAAAAGAAAAAAAATATTGATGAAGTTACTTCGCATCTTATCATTACTGAAGAAGAAAGAAAAAAAAATCATGAAAAAATATTTTCCGGAGATCCCGTTCTGAGAGTGACAAACCTGAAAACATATTTCCCCGTTCGCAGGGGAATTTTCGGAAGGACCAAAAATTTCATCAAAGCGGTTGATGATGTGAGTTTCGATGTTTACCCGGGCGAAACGCTGGGACTGGTGGGCGAATCGGGCTGCGGCAAAACTACTCTGGGACGCACAATTTTGCGGCTCATAGATCCCACTGATGGAAAAGTATTATATAAAAATATCGATATAGCTTCTCTTCCGGCAGGAGAATTAAGAAAAATAAGAAAAAACATTCAGATCATTTTTCAGGATCCCTATTCTTCACTCAACCCGCGAATGACAATTGGTAATGCTATTCTTGAACCGATGCTCGTTCATCATTTGCATGATAATAATAAGGTGCGGAAAGAAAAAGTGATCGAACTGCTTGAAAAAGTTAACCTGTCAGCGAAGCATTACAACAGGTATCCTCACGAATTTTCCGGAGGGCAGCGGCAGCGTATTTGCATTGCCCGCGCACTTGCTTTGCATCCGGAATTTATTATATGTGACGAATCGGTTTCTGCCCTCGATGTCTCAATACAGGCACAGGTGCTGAATTTGCTCAACGATCTGAAAAGAGAGTTCGGATTTACTTACATTTTTATTTCGCACGATCTCTCCGTAGTGAAATTCATGTCCGATCGCATGATAGTGATGAAGGACGGGAAAATACAGGAATATGGTGATTCTGATGAAATTTATTCAAATCCGAAAACAGAATACACAAGAAAATTAATTGATGCTGTTCCGAAAGGGATGTAAGATACAAGTATATAAAAAACAGCTATACATACTGTTCCCCTTTTTCTACCTTCACATCGTTCACAAATTTCCGGATATGCTGTTCATCAGACATTTTGCAAATAAGCAAAATGCCATCCGATTCAACAATAATGCAGTCGTGCAATCCCTGCAATATCACCAGTTTTTCGTTGGGCATATTTACTATGCAGTTTTTCGAATCGTAAATCATTACGTTTTTTCCTACAACAGCATTGCCTTCTTTGTTTTTATTGCGGGTTTCATATAGCGATCCCCATGTTCCAAGGTCGGACCAGCCAAAATCGGATTGCAAAACATAAACATTATCGGCTTTTTCCATTACGGCATAATCAATAGATATGCTTCTGCAAACAGTGTAAGTATCTTTGATGAAAGCTTTTTCCTTGGGTGTATTGTATTTTTTCAAACCCTCTTTGAAAAATGAAGAAATTTCGGGTTCATGTTTTTCAAAAGCTTCAATAATATTCTTTGCCGTCCAGATGAAAATGCCTGAATTCCATAAAAAATCGCCGCTTTTCAAAAACTGTTTTGCCATATCAAGCACAGGCTTTTCAGTGAATGTCTTTACTTTTTTTATTCGTTTGTCTTTCTGATAAGTGATGGCTTCATTAAACTGGATATAGCCATAGCCCGTGTCGGGTCTGCTGGGCTTGATGCCTAATGTAAGCAGCCAGTTGTTTGCTGCAGTGGCTTTTAGTGCAGAACTGATAATTTCAAGGAAAACTTCTTCTTTCATGATAATATGATCGGAAGGAGCTACGACAATGTTTGCATCGGGATTAAGGCAGTGAATTTTGTAGCAGGCGTATGCAATGCAGGGAGCCGTGTTCCGTCGGGATGGTTCGCAGACGATCTGTTCTTCATTGATATCAGGAATCTGGTTGATAACAAGTTTTTTATACTGGTCGTTGGTAACAATATAAATGTTCTCCTTTCTGATTATTTTCACGAACCTGGAGTACGTTTGTCCTAATAAAGTTTGTCCGGTTCCGAGTATGTCAATAAATTGTTTGGGATGCGATGTGCGGCTCATGGGCCAGAAACGGGTGCCGATACCCCCGGCCATGATTACACAATACTGGTTCTTGTTCATCGTGCTTTTTTATTTATTTTTCAACGTGTTCGGTTTGATAAACAGGCCGAATATGTAGTTGTAAACGATACTGCTAACTGTTACAAATTTAAATTTATTGAAAAAATATTATCAAATTGTTATATTGTTGCATTGCTGTATGACATCGTTAACAATATTGATGAAAGTTTAAATAATAATAATTTAACAATTCCAACAATTTAACCATTCAAAGTATACTTCTGTTTTTAGTCCGGCAAATATATAAAAATCAGCGAAAAAACAATGATATATTGTTTGTCTTTTACAGGAAAAACTCTGTAAACTGGACTGAACAGGTATTTTTTACCGGAATGTATTTGTTTACAGAGACTTCTGGTCTTAATTTTCCTGATTTTTTTAAAAATATCGCCATTCACAGTTTCAAACATTGTATTATCGGGCAGGTCATCAATATATATTCCCTGTTTTTCATAATCGTATTGTGAAAGTTTTTTAAAAAGGACAAAATCGGAGCAACTTGTGGCCTTTGGGTTTTCGAGATGCTTCTTTAAAGAGCCAAGAAGTTCGTCCGGAAAAATATTTAATGAAATCATTTCATTCATAAGACACACGAAATGAAGTTTCCATAAGCGACCGTGCGGTTTTGCATGAAAATGCCCTTCATTCCATACAAGGAAATGAGCCAGTTCATGAAGCAATGTTATCAGGAAAAAAAATGAGTTCAGGTTGCCGTTGATGCTTATTTCGGGAATATTTCCTTTTCTGGGGGAAGAATTAAAGTCGCCGAACTTCGTAATACGTCCACCGGCAATGTTAATCCGCACATTATATTTTTCTAAAAGAGGAAATATGGCAGGGAAAGACTGCAAAGGAAGATATTTTTCAAGAACTTCTTTTCCCTGAGCAGTGTTGCGCATGATATATTTTATGCTGCTCTGCCTTGCTGAATGTAGGGCAGTCGCATTTTTTCTTGTGCCTGAAAATAAAACAGCCTGAAAAAAACAGGTTTAAAAAAAAGATAAAGATTAAAAAACTGTATTTTTTATGACGAAACATATGTAAATTTGTCTTTCTTTATTTAACTTCAAAAGTACTAAAATTGTTATAAATTGCGGAATAATTTTATGCAATGCATATAATTTATCACATCGGAAAATATTCACTTTTGCTGAAAAGGGTTTTCGGACGCGTAGATAAATGGACTGTTTTAAAGAAGCAGATCATTTTTGAAATGGAAGGCCTTTGTGTTGATTCGCTGGGAATTGTTGCCATAATTTCTGTTTTTATGGGTGCCGTACTGGTAATTCAGACAGCATACAATATTGACAGTCCGTGGGTTCCTCTTTACACCATAGGTTTTACGACAAGGCAGTCGCTGGTTCTTGAATTCTGTCCCACCATGGTGAGTCTGATACTTGCCGGAAAAGTGGGATCAAGAATTTCTTCAGAGATAGGAACCATGCGTGTTACAGAACAAATTGATGCACTGGAAATAATGGGGGTCAACGCTCCCTCATATTTAATTCTGCCCAAAGTAATTGCCTGTGTTCTGCTGAATCCTTTTCTTATAGGGTTGAGCATGTTTCTTGGTTTAATAGGCGGCTACGGTGTTGCTTTGTTTGGAACTGCGGTGACTCCGCATGTTTATCTGTTGGGGATACAGTCATTCTTTATTCCTTTTGAAATATTTTATGCCCTGATAAAAACAGCTGTTTTCGCATTTATCATAACCACTGTTGCCGGGTATCACGGGTTTTACACTACCGGCGGAGCCCTGGAAGTAGGGCGGTCGAGTACCCGTTCAGTTGTTTATAGCAGTATCCTTATAATTTTATCGAACCTTGTTTTAACGCAACTATTGCTTGGCAAATGATAGAAGCCATAAATATAACGAAATCTTTTGTTGGAGGCCGCACGGTACTGAAGAATATTTCCTCGAAATTTGAAAAAGGAAAAGCCAACCTTATCATTGGCCAGAGCGGATCAGGAAAGACTGTCCTGATGAAATGTCTTGTCGGTCTTCTTGAAGTTGACGAAGGACAAGTACTGTATGATAACCGTAATTTCAGCAAAATGAATGAAGTTGAACGAAGAGGCATTCGTAAAGAAATAGGAATGCTTTTCCAGGGTGCGGCTTTGTTCGATTCAATGACGGTGGAGGAAAATGTGATGTTCCCGCTGAACATGTTCACCGGCAAAAGCCCGGAGGAAAAACTCGACAGGGTGAATTTCTGCCTGAAACGTGTAAACATTATTAATGCAAACAAACTTTTTCCTTCCGAAATAAGCGGAGGCATGAAAAAGCGTGTGGCCATTGCCCGTGCAATATCCATGAACCCGAGATATCTTTTTTGCGATGAGCCAAATTCCGGACTGGATCCAAAAACATCCATCCTGATTGACAACCTTATCAGCGAGATCACCAAAGAGTATGAAATTACCACTGTAATCAATACTCACGATATGAATTCGGTAATAGAAATAGGTGAAAAAATATCATTTATTTATAAAGGACAGTTATGGTGGGAAGGCACCAATGAAGAAATTCTTCATACAGATAATGAAGAAATAAATGACTTTGTTTATGCTACTGAGTTGCTGAGGAAATTAAAAAAATGACAGAATGCTTTTTGAATAAAATTTAATACAAATACACAGCCCTTCTTTCTCTTTCAATAATACTGACGATTTTTCCCGCCATGCTTTCGGATTATCAATGTGCACAAAGTTAAGATACCGGAATGTGGGTAGTAATATAATTACTGAGCGATGCATTCAGAAATTTCACTCAAAGCCGCAAAGCAAAATCGTAAATCAGATGGTTTCGCCTTTCATTATTTTCTCAAGAATTACAGGATAGTACTTATGTTCCAGTTCATGTATCCGGCTGGCAAGAGTTTCGGGAGTATCGTTTTTCAATACCTCACAGCGCGCCTGGAAAATAATATTGCCTTCGTCGTAATTTTCATTCACATAATGTATGCTGATGCCTGATTCTTTTTCGCCTGCTGTGATTACGGCCTTGTGCACATGCTCGCCATACATGCCTTTGCCTCCGTATTTTGGAAGTAGAGCCGGATGGATATTAATAATTTTGTCATGGAATTTTTTAATTAATGAGGGTGGCACCATAAGTAAAAATCCTGCAAGTACTATAAAATCAATTTTGTATTCTTCGAGTTTCTGTTCAACGATATCTGTTTCCTTCAGTTCCTTTGCGGAGAAAACAAATGATGGCACATTCAGTTTCTGCGCCCTTTGCAGCACATAGGCATCATTTTTATTCGATAAAACCGCTGCAACTTTGATATCAGTATTTCCTGAAAAATATTCAATGATGCGTTGTGCGTTGGTTCCGCTGCCGGAAGCGAATAGGGCAATGTTCATGTTTAAAAAATTTGCTCGAAATTATTAATTGATATTACGCATGGGTTAAAAATAATAGCAAACCTGTCTGCCGACAGTTTGCGTTCTGCTGTCATCCGCCTGAGGCGGACTGAATATATAAATAAATCCATGACTTGCAGTAGACGCTAATTTTTTTCAGACATTATATTTTTATAAAATTATTTTTTCTGTTTTCTACCTTCTATGATAATTTTTTCCGTAGCAAAAGTTATCAAGATATCTTTTCAAAAATAGTAAACTTTGTTAAACAGGAATTTTTGTTTTGTGACTTTAATTAATATATGAATTTTTTAACATTTTTTAGAAGGAAATTATATGATATAAATATTTGATAATCAATATTATTGATAGGTCAAACCAAAAAGTGACTTTTATTTTTTGGTTATAATGGCAGATTTTCATTTCTTTGCAACCTGTTAAACTAAAAATCAAGCAAAATGTCAGACATTGCAACAAGAGTAAAAGCTATCATTATTGATAAGCTGGGTGTAGATGAAAAGGAAGTTACACCGGAAGCTAGTTTCACAAACGATCTGGGCGCTGATTCTCTCGACACTGTTGAGCTGATCATGGAATTCGAAAAAGAATTCAATATTGCGATCCCCGACGATCAGGCCGAAAAAATCGGTACTGTTGGCGAAGCCATTGCTTACATTGAAAATAATTATAAAGGGTAGTTAATCTCTTTTTATTTATGGATCTGAAACGAGTAGTCGTTACAGGAGTTGGTGCTATTACTCCATTAGGAAATAACGTCCAGGATTTCTGGACCAACCTTCTTAATGGAGTAAGCGGTGCTGACAGCATCAGACGTTTTGATGCATCAAAATTCAAAACGCAGTTTGCATGCGAAATAAAAAATTACGATTCCACCAAATATTTCGATCGTAAAGAAGTCCGCAAGTATGATGCATATGCTCAGTATGCTTTGATATGCGCCGATGAAGCAGTGAAAGATTCCTGCCTTGATCTGGAAAAAATAAATAAACAAAAAGCCGGCGTTATCTGGGCTTCGGGAATTGGAGGCCTTGATACTTTCCTTTCCGAAGTATCGGATTATGTGAAGGGCGATGGAACCCCGCGGTTCAGTCCCTTCTTTATTCCCAAGATGATTGCCGATATTGCAGCAGGACATATTTCTATAAAGTATAGTTTCATGGGGCCCAACTTTACTACCACTTCGGCCTGTGCTTCTTCCGCAAACTCCATTATTGATGCCTTCAATTACATCAGATTAGGCAAAGCAAATATTATTATTACCGGCGGTTCAGAAGCTGCCTGCAACCCAACCGGCGTAGGAGGTTTTAATTCCATGCAGGCTCTTTCAACACGCAATGATGACCCGAAAACCGCATCACGTCCGTTCGACAAAGACCGCGATGGTTTTGTTCTGGGAGAAGGCAGTGGAGCGTTAATTCTTGAAGAATTAGGTCATGCCCTTGCCCGTGGCGCCAAGATATATTCAGAAGTTGCCGGCGGCGGACTTTCTGCCGATGCACATCATATGACTGCACCTCATCCCGAAGGACTGGGAGCCATACTTGTTATGAAAAACGCTTTGGAAGATGCAGGTATGAAACCTGAAGATATTGATTACATCAATGCTCACGGCACTTCCACTCCGCTCAACGACATTGCTGAAGCGAAAGCTATCATAAATGTGTTCGGAGAACATGCATATAAATTAAATATCAGCTCTACAAAATCAATGACAGGCCACTTGCTTGGTGCCGCCGGAGCAGTTGAAGGACTTTCGTGTATTCTGGCCATCAAAAACGATATTGTTCCCCCAACCATCAACCATTTTACCGATGATCCTGAAATTGACAGTAAGTTAAACCTGACCTTCAATACATCCCAGAAAAGAACGGTAAATGCTGCAATAAGTAACAGCTTTGGTTTTGGCGGTCATAATGCTGCTATCATTTTCAAAAAATATATCGGATAAAAATATACCGCTTTGAAGCTGATTGCCCCCATAAAGGGATTAATTTCGAAAGATAAAGAACTTACGAATTTTATTAAGAATGTTTTCGGATACTACCCCGAAAACATTATTGTTTATAAGCTTGCCTTTTGCCACCGCTCGGCTGCTACCGAAGAAATTAAAGGCATGAAGATAAGCAACGAACGACTTGAGTATCTAGGTGATGCCGTTCTCAGTGCCGTAATTGCCGATTATCTTTTTCGAAAATTTCCGAATAAGGACGAAGGGTTTCTTACCGAAATGCGTTCGCGCATTGTAAGCCGCGACCACCTGAACAAACTATCTGAAAAGCTTGGCTTTGGCAAATTCATAATATCAGCCAACGGAAACAATGTTTACCGCTCCATGAGCGGCGATGCTTTTGAGGCATTCGTGGGCGCTGTGTATCTTGACAAAGGCTACAACTTTGTGAAAAAAGTTATCGTTAACCGTATCATCAAATTTCATATTGATATGGATGATATGCTGAACAAAGACCTGAATTACAAAAGCAAACTTATTGAATGGGCGCAGCGTGAAAAAAAACAAGTTGAATTTGTTGTTGTTGAAGAAAAAGGCCACGGTTATAAAAAACAATATGTTATTGTCGCTAATGTAGACCAGGTCAATTATGGTACCGGACGCGATTACTCCATTAAAAAAGCTGAACAGCATGCAGCCGAAAAAGCCCTGCAGTATATTGCGGAATTAAATGCAATGTAAATTTATCATTTCTTTCTCTGCAATCTTGATATCCCTAAAAAACAAATAACCAGATTAATGATAATCGGTTATCAGTAATCCGAAATAAATTTAAAATATTGACTGAGCGAAGAGGCTTACCTCTATTATTAAATTACGTAGAGTTCAAACAATATTTTTACTACTTACTGTTTACCGATTACAATTTTTTACTGATTACCCTGAAACTGAAATCTGATTTCAGAGAGGTATCTGTTTTTACTTTTTTTATACCTTTATACTTTAATTCAAATTTATCATGCCCCGCAAACTTAAGCTCGATTCAAGTCTTGATAAAGATTTCACCCTGGTAGGAATAGCATCGCATCACCGCGATTACCGCCTTATCTGGTCGATGAACGAAAAAATGAACCTGCACATGGTTAAGCTTGTTGACCTGAAAATTTTTAACGACAAGAAAAGTGAAATCCAGGAATATTCGCTTTATTATTATAACGAACCGCAGACATTCAAAACATATTATTTTATTGCCAACCAGGGCGAAAAAGGAATGATTTTTCCCGAGCACAGGCAAACTAATTTCTTTTTGCTGATAAAAGGAAACGTGAGCCAGGAAATGAAAAATGATATTGTAAAGCAGATATACACTATAGGAATTATCCTGACAGTTCACAGCATCCCGTTATCATCTGTAAAGAACATTGATAATTTTTTATCCGACCTAGAACTTCATATGCTGGAGATACAAAAAAAAGAAAAAAAGAAAAAATAATTTATTTTGCTTCAAATAAAATATCATTTCTAATCAAAATAATCTACAGTGTATTAAAATAAAAATTTCAAATCATAAAATCACAGAGAAAATTTTTTACAATGAAAAAATATTTCATCTTTATATTCTTACTGTTATTTGTCCTTGACGTAAATTCTCAGAACATACTCAGGAAGGCATATATGGGAATTAAAACTTCAGAACTAACCGATTCCATTGCTAAAAGTTTGGGCGTTAAAGAAAAAAACGGGGTGCTTGTAAACGAAGTGCTGCCATCATCTACAGGCGAAAAACTGCAACTCCAAAAAAACGATGTGATCCTGAAAATAAATTCCGCAATCACACTTACGGTAAAAGATTACCAGTCTACTGTAAAAAATATCAGGGAAAACGATACAGTTGCTTTGCTTGTTTCCCGCGGGAAAAATGAAAAACTTTTATTAGCACAGGCCGTTGGAAAAGCTTACGAAACTTCAGAATCATATGATGTGATTTACGATGAGGTGAAATTTATGGAGGGTTATCTTCGCATCATTGTAAACAAACCGAAAGCAGAAGGTAAGCACAAAACTATTTTATTTATTCCCGGTTATATGTGTTACTCGCTCGATAATATCGGGAAACATCCTTACGGCCAACTAGTGCAGAAATTCTGCGAAAAAGGCTATGTGGTTGTACGCGTTGAAAAACCAGGCGAAGGTGATAATACCAATACCCCCGACTGCAAGGAAATTGGCTTTAACACCGAAACCGATGCTTTTTCTGCAGGCTATGAAAAACTGAAAACATACAACTTCGTTGACACATCAAACATTTTTATTTTCGGGCATTCGCTGGGTGCTATTGAAGCGCCCGTGCTTGCCGCAAAGTATCAGCCCAAAGGCATTGTATTGTGCGGTACTTCTTCTGTAAGCTGGTTTGAGTACATTATATCCATGTTCCGTTTTCAGAATATTATAACCGGAGCCGATTATGTTGAAAACGAAAAATTAATAAAACAGATTACTCCGTTGCTATATAAACTTCTTGTCGAGAAACAAACACCCTTTGAGCTGGCAAAAAACCCCGAGTATGAAACATTGTTAAGCACATGGATGGAATACGACGGCGGCGATCATATCTGGGCGCGCCACTATTCCTTCTGGCAGGAATTGCAAGAGGTCAATCAACCTCATTTGCTTAAAACGTATAACGGTTATGTTCTTTCGGTAAGGGGGGCCGGCGATTTTGAAGCATTCTCAACGGAGGACCACCAGAAAATTGCCGATATAGTGAATGCATATCATCCGGGACACGGCACTTTTAAATTGATTCCCAACATGGATCATGCGTTTGCAAAATCGAACACGCCCGAAGAAAGCTATAAGAACGGGTTAACGCAGGGTTATTATTACAACAACTTCAATAATGCAATTATTAAAAAAGTGGATGATTGGATAAATACATTGAAGTGATGCTTCCACAAACAGCTCATCTCTGCGGGATTTATCAGCTCCATCAGAAGTGACCTGTTTGCAGAAAGATACAGTAACAATTAATAAAAGCCCCATCGGGGCGGCCTGTAAAGAAAATTTAATAATTTTAAACAACCTCTTGGTTAAGAAGAGATATTGAATCCTTTTCAGGATTCATTTTCTCATATCGTTTATTTTCCATGGGTTCGGCGTGGTTATTATTATTTGACTCTTCCGAAACTGCTTGTATTTTGTGAATGAAATCAGCTTTGCTTTCAGCACCCGTGTTCCATGTTTTTAAAATATTATTTGTGCGGAAATCCAAAGTGTTGATTTTTTTTTTGTTACCTGCCTACCGACCATATACCTGTCTGAAGCTATATGTTTTACATAATTGTTTTTCCCGTTTATAAATATTAACAGCAAACGCTGAAAATCATTTTGAAAGTTCTTCCCTCTTTTTTTCAATTTGACCTGCCCGTCCCTGCCCGACTAAGTCATTCAGGCGGGCGGTCAGGCGGGCATTTGCTATTTGCTATCTTCTATTTGATATAATAGTATACCGTATCTGAAATTCTAACATTATCCTTTTTTCAGTGTGAAAGCAAATGTAGTTCCCACTCCCTGTGTGCTTCTTACATTAATTGTCTGCTGATGTGCTTCAATAATATGTTTAACAATTGCAAGCCCCAGTCCTGTGCCACCCTGCTCGCGTGAGCGGCTTTTATCAATACGGTAAAAACGTTCAAATAAGCGAGGAATATCCTGTTGTGCCACTCCGATACCATTGTCAGTAACTTCAATCAGTATATTTTCATCCATATCGAAAAAGCTCACTTTTGTGCTTCCGTTTTCGTTGCCGTATTTTACCGAATTATCCAAAAGATTAGTAAGCACCTGCCGAATTTTTTCCTTATCTGCAGCAACAACGACAGGCTTTTCATAAATCTGATTAAAATAAAAAGTGATATTACTTTTTTTTTGCAGTCATCTCAAGGAATTCAAAAACTTCTTTTACCAGTATGATCATATCGAATCGTGTGATGCGAAGTTTCTGTTCGCCGGTTTCAAGATGGGCAATGGTTTCAAGATCATTCACGATGTTGATCATCCGGTTGATACTTTTTTCGGTACGCAGCAGGTACTCTTTGTTTATGGCAGGATCGTCAAGTCCTCCATCGAGCAAGGTTAGTATGTATCCCTGTATATTGAAAATAGGTGTTTTCAGTTCGTGCGAAACATTGCCAAGGAATTCCCTGCGGTATGCTTCCATTTTCCGCAGGTTGTCAATTTCCTCTTTATTATCTTCCACCCATTTCATCACTTGCTGATTAACGGATGATATTACATCACTATTTATCTCCGTTTGTTTTATGTCCTTTCCTTTCGGTACTTTAAGGTTATGAATAGTTTTGTATATCGGACGGATTTTCTCATAAATAAATTTTTCAACCGCATATTTCACAAAGAAAAAAGTGGCAATGAAAATTCCAAATGACGAAAAAATTAAAACCCACCATAATATTTCATTGTAGACAGTAATGCTGGTAACGATAAATATTGCGATAAAAAATAAAGTGATAAGGAAAGCAATATAAAAAGAGATAATATTCGGACGGGTGAATTTCATCTGTGTTTAAAGATAAGGATTCCGTTAAAAAAATTTTCTGCCGCGAAGACTCAAAGGCTCAAAGTCGCATAAAGAAAAAACCGGAAACAGAACCATTTAGTGAATCTTTATGTCTTAGTGCCTTCGTGGCTATTTTATTTCTGTTAAAAAAATCAAAGTTCGTATTTATATCCGACACCTTTAATTGTTTTAATATTTTCAATGCACAGTTTTTCCCTTATTTTTCTTATATGTACATCAATGGTACGGTCGCCCACAATCACATTGCTGCCCCATATTTTATCATAAATTTCATCGCGGGTAAAAACTTTATTGGGTTTCGAAGCCAGAAGCGAAAGAAGTTCAAATTCCTTGCGTGGCAAAACATATTCCTCACCTTTTATGAAAATGGCATAGCGTTCACGGTTAATAACAATATCGCCCAATGTAATTTTCTCAGATGAAATGTTGGCATCGCTGTAACGGCGAAGCAGGGCCTTAACACGGCTAACAAAAACTTTGGGTTTTATGGGTTTTGCAATATAGTCATCAGCACCTGCATCAAATCCTGCAATCTGGGAATAATCTTCGTTGCGCGCAGTAAGGAAAGCGATAATGCAGTTTTTCAGCGATGCAATCTTTCTCAGTTCGGTACAGGTTTCAATGCCGTCCATTTCGGGCATCATCACATCCAATATAATAAGGTGCGGTTTTATTCCAGTGGCTGTTTTTATTGCCAGCCGGCCATTTCCGGCTTTATGAATTTTATATCCTTCTTTTGCAAGATTGTAACCAAGAAATTCAAGGATGTCGGGTTCATCATCAACAAGGAGGATTTTGTAATCGTTGTTTTCCATTGAGAAAATATTAAGACAAAGTTAATACAGAAATCAGAATTAGCTATCAATAATGTTTTGATTAATGTAAAGATAATGATGAAGTAATAATAATTTTACTTTATGATTGATGTTACAACTGGTTGATAGCAAAAAGCAAACCTGTCTGCCGACAGGCAAGACAGTAAATAGAAAAGAGAAAATATTGCTCTTAACCTTCTGTTGCGTTTTGCCGTCTCGGCTGAACTGCCGGTTATGCTGCATATAATCAACTTTCCTTGCGGTAGGTATTTTCGCATTTTTCATATAAGACCCAGGCATTAAGACCTATGCTGCAAGCCATCTTTGAATTTGAAATTTGGAATTTTGGACTTGGGATTTTGAATTTGGGTCTTGGGGCTTTATTTTTTTTTCTCGAGTAATTCTATGATCTTTTCTTTGTCGCTCAGCCGTTCCTTCAGCAGGTTTATTTCATGTTCGAGCGCTTCAATCCGCCTTTTCAATTTTGATGTTTCAGGGTAATTGATAATATCTTCGCCGGCGTTTTCGTTTACCATCGGCAGTTTGAATTTAGGAGTTTTATAAAGCGTGAAAAAATCGTAGCTGAGTATTTTGCCTATTTCCTGAAGCAGGGAAGTATCGATGCTTTTACGTTCAAAAATATCGTAAACATTGCGGCGGTGAGTGTTTATGCGCTTTGCAAATTCCGAAATTGTCATTCCTCTTTCCTTAAGCACACGCTTTATCTCTTTTCCAATAACTATCATTAGTTCATGTGTATTAATTTTGCATGTGCTTAAAATAAATGAGTTGGAGAAGGTGATTTTCTGTTACCTGCCTGCCGGCAAAGCAGGCTCGCTCCCATCCCTATAACTATCGGGACAACACTGGCTGGCCCGTGAATCTCCATGCTAATGTCAATTATGAAAAGAAACTCGTCTTGATATTTGGACATCACGGTTGGTGTAAATTTGCGTTTGCATAGATATTTCAAAATTATTTCATTTTAAAACTCACAATATTTACCGGCTGTGATATTTAATTGAACATTTGTGTGATATATATTTGCATTTAGAGAATTTTATTGCATATATTTGCTATAAAATATCAAAAAACTGTTTTCAACTTATAAAAGAGAAAGATTAATGCTTTTTTCTTAATTGTTCTAAAAGAGTAACCCGGCCTCTGTCAGGCTTGGGTGGGAAAAGCGGAAGAACATGCAAAAATAAATTATTGTTTAACGTAAAAATTTTTATTGATTTTTTTTGTGTGAACAAACCATGCTAAAATAAAAGTATGACAATAGTGCATAACGGAATTAAATTTACCCACGACATTGATAAATCATTAATAGAAATTGATACATCAATAAATGGAGTAACAACAGACTATCAATTTGTCATTTTAATTGCAAGTCTTCAGGACTATTTAAAATATAAAAGCATTAGATATTTTGTGCTAAACAAAAAAAACAATGACTTTGAATTATCATGTGAATACCGTAAGTATCGTCAGACAATTTTAATAGAGGACTTGTTGCGAAAAGGAATAGAGCAAATATTTTATATTGTGTCAGCGGACAAAACAGAAAAATACAGAAAAGAATTACCAGCTTATGTAAGAGTGGTAAGCAATTACGAGGAGATTGATGCGGTGATAGAAAATAAGCAAGGCAAGCTTTGACAAAGCTTAAAACCACAAATCCCAAGCCCAAAGTCCCAAAACCTACCCAACAAGCCCTCTTTGAATTTGGGATTTGGAATTTGAGATTTGGGACTTAAAAGTAAGCAGACAAGTATCCTATTTGCATTATAATAATTTACAATCTGGCATACACCCGATAATTTTTTTATTTTGAAAATATTGTAAATAAATGTAGTTTTGTATATTAATAATGTAATACCGATTGGACATTTGTAATAGTCCGATAAATCGGACAATAACAAAGTCTCATCGGCATTATACCAAAAGTCATTGACTAGTTTATAATTCGAAGAGGTATAACTTATGTTTACCCGAGAGGAAATATTGCATTATTTGAGAAAAAACAAAAAATTATTCCGTGAAAAATATAATATCATAAAAATCGGGATATTCGGTTCGTATGCCCGCAACGAGCAAACCGAAAAAAGTGATATTGATATTATTATTGAAATGTCGCCTGATACTGAAAATATTTTTGAAAAACGTATTGAATTAAAAGAATTAATTCAAAAAAAATTTTCAAAAGAAGTTGATATTTGTCATGCTAAAGCTATAAAACCGGTTTTTAAAGATTTAATATTTGACGAAACAATTTATGTCTAAAAAAGAGAATGCAGTAGTTTTATTAATGCTTGAAGCTATTGATAAAATTTTCAGATACACAAACGATTTGAATACTGCAAAGGAATTTGAGCAGGATATTAAAAGTTTTGACGCTGTTATGATGAATTTTATTGCACTTGGCGGGTGTGTTTCAAAACTGTCGGATAATTTAAAAGAACAAAATCAACAAATTGACTGGCGAAAAATATCAAGTTTTCGAAATGTATTGGCGTACCATTATTTCGGAATTTTAGCAGATGAAGTATGGGAAATAATAAAAAAGAATTTACCAATACTTAAAAGCGATTTAGAAAAAATTTGTGAAGTATAGTATAAATATCCCACCCGAAAATGAATTATAGAATGTATATTGAAAACGGGATAAAACCGTATTCGGCTGACGGGTTTGGGACTTTAAAAGAAATGCGGAAATTTATCCCGTTTGCAGTATAACATAAAGATAAGGTCGAAAATAATGGTTTTAAAAAGAATCATTGCCCTGCCTTGGTAATTTCAGCGTTTCTCAGAAAAAACTCACCCATCGCCAATTTAATTTCTTCAACAGTATATGAAGAACCTAGTTTCTGTTTTATTGAGACAAGCGCCGGCATTTCTAATTTTTCAATAATACTTATAATTTCTTCAAGTTTGTTTTTTTCTAAATATTTTGTCGCATCAATACTTCCCTTTGAAATTAGTTTTGCAATGTGTGAATATATTGTGCCGGTTGTAAGATTCCTTTCTCTGGCTGCTTCTTTAACAGTTTTTCCTTCATTTATTATGGATAAAGTAATTTCATAAGTAGAAGCTTTCTTTTCTTTAGTTTGAGAAATATTTTTGATACTGATTATTTCTTTTGGCTCGTCTTCAAATTTTATATTGTATAATTTTTTTTCAAGCAGGTAAAGGTTTTTGAGTTGTTCGGTTTTAGCTGAAACTTCAGTTATCAGTTCTTTTACAAACTTTGTGTATCCTTTTACTTTTTTAGCGTTAGTAATTTGGTTCCTGTGTAATTCAAGCGGAAATAAAACATTTTCCTTTAAAAAATTTACAAAATATTCAATTCCTTTGCTGCATCGGTCTTCTATTTGTTGCCATGTCATCTGCTTAGATTCATAATGCCGATACATTTCCTGCAATCGTTTCACGAATTTATTTTCAACTTCACTGAGTTCGTCAAGCGATTTGCGATTTGCAATGCAACGCTCCAGTACTTCCTTTTTTGAAGGGATTTTTTTTTCAGAGATAACTTCATTCCATGCAGAAAAGTAAGATACAAGGTTCTGAAGATTCAGGGCTTTATAAATTTTTTCAAGGCTGTAAGGAAGTTTCTCGCTTTCAATAATAGTTTTAATTTCGTTTAAATTCCATATCTCATTCTGGAAATTATTAATTGCAGCATCAGAAAAAATAAGCTGTTCGTGAATTTTTGACTTGAGAATAATTCCTTCCAGGCTTCTGCAACGGCTTAATGCCACATACACCTGTCCGGGAGCGAATGAACGTCCTGCATCGATGATTGCTTTGTCGAATGTCAGCCCCTGGCTTTTATGAATAGTAACAGCCCATGCCAGACGAATCGGATACTGACTAAACAATCCGATCACATCTTCTTTTATTTCATTATTTTCCTTGTCAACATAATATTGTTTGTTTTCCCATTCTTCTTTTGCAAGTTCATATTCTTCTTTTTCATTTTCAAATAATACTTTAATGTTATCTTCTGATAAATAAGTGACGGTAGCCAGTTTCCCGTTAAAATATTTTTTCAGTACACTGGTATCGTTTCTGATAAACATAACCTGCGCCCCTGCTTTCAATTCAATAACATTGTCATTAGGAAATAAATTTTCTTTGAATTCGCCATCAATTTCAGCCGCATAGAAAAAGGATTTCGTTTTTAATTTCCGTAATTGCGTTTCGTTGATTTTAGCTACAGTTGCATTATGCGTGGTAAGATAAATGTATCCCTGCCTGTCCGGTAGGCAGGCATTTCCGGAAAGTTCAAATTCGGGAAAGTATCTTTTATGCAGTTTATCGAATGCATCTTTGTCGAATTTCTGATGACGTATTTTATTAAGAATTTCAATAAAGTTTTCATCTTCCTGCCTGTGAATTTTAAGCAACTCAATACTTACAGGAGGGTTGTTTTTTAAAACCATACTGTCAAAAAAATACGGGCTTGAATAGTATTTTCCTAAAATCACCTGAGTTTCATCTTTAATAACCGGCGGCAGTTGATGCATATCGCCGATAAAAAGTGTTTGAACTCCGCCAAAAGGATTATTATTTTTCCGGATAAATTGCAGGGCAAAATCAACGGCATCGAGCAAATCGGCTCTCACCATGCTTATTTCATCAATAATCAGAAGTTCGAGTTCGGAAAAAACTTCACGTTTTTCTTTGCTGTAGTGAAAATGTTTTGTTAATTCTTTTCTGTTAGCTGCGATATTCGGGTCAACAAAATCATTTGTGGGAATAAAACTAAGTAATGGCAGCCCGAACATGGAATGAATAGTAACTCCGCCTGCATTGATTGCCGCAACTCCGGTAGGCGCAACCACTATCATTTTCTTTTTTGAATGTTGTACAACATATTTCAGAAAAGTGGTTTTTCCTGTTCCCGCTTTTCCGGTAAGGAACAAATTTCTTGAAGTATTCTCAATAAGTTCAAAAGCTATGTCAAATTCATAATTATCCATTGTAGTACATTATCAGAATGAAGCTAAAAATACCATTTTATTTTATCAGTAAAATAAAAAAACCAATGGAACAAATTACTCCACCGGTTTTAAATTGTTATTTTGGGTATTAATTCTTTTGATTAACGCCTGTCTACCGACAGGTAGAATTTTTGATTTCAAATGGTATCAGTTTCAAATCTGCAATATACAATCGTTGATCGTTAATCATAAATCATTTATTTGTCATCCGCACTTAGAATAACCGCAACTCTTGCATTTCAGGCATCCTTCTTCGTAAACCAGCCCATCGCTGTCGCCGCAGTTGGAACAGGCTTTGTCGGCGGCCTTGGTGCCATCGGGAATGAATTTTTTCAATGCGCGCTCCACTCCTACTTTCCATGTGTTGATTGATTCGGAATCGAGGTTCAGGTTGGAAATAAGTTCCACAACAAAAGGGAGTGGCATTCCGTGGCGCAGGATTCCGGAAATAAGTTTTGCATAGTTCCAGAATTCCTTGTCAAACATGCGCGACAGCCCTTCAATGGTAATCTTGTATCCCTGCTTGTCTTCAAACTGAAAATCATAACGGCTGTCGTCCTTTTCGGTTTTGTTTTTAATCACCCATCCTTTTTGTACATGGGGCGGCAGATAAAAATCTTCGGCTTTTCCTGTAAATACTTCATAAGGTCTGCCGTTAAGAAGTCCCACAATAGCTACCCATTTTTCATAATCGTTCTGGAAACGCACAATTTCGGCATCCAGTTTTTTCGGACGCGGGGGAGCGTTGGTTTCCCTGAATTCGCCGGATTCGTCTTTTTTCTTGTCGGAAATAAGCACACCTGAACGCGATCCTTCGCGATATACTGTAACGCCCTTGCATCCGCTTTCCCATGCGGTTTTATAGATGGTAGCAACCAGTTCTTCCTTCACATCATTCGGAATATTTACCGTAACGCTTATGGAATGATCGACCCATTTCTGTATGGCGCCCTGCATCTTCACTTTTGCAACCCAGTCAACATCATTGGCTGTTGCTTTGTAGTATGGCGATTTTTCAATGATGGCATTCAGTTCGGCATCTTTCATCAGTTTCACATTGTCAACATCATAGCCGTTAACTTTTAACCACTTCAGAAATTTATTATGGAAAACATTGTATTCTTCCCATGAATCGCCTATTTCGTCAACAAAGTCGATGCGTGAATTTTTATCGTTCGGGTTCACTTTTCTTCTGCGCTTGTATGAAATCAGGAACACAGGTTCTATGCCCGAAGTGGTTTGTGTCATAAGCGAAACACTGCCGGTGGGAGCAATGGTAAGCAGCGCCACATTGCGGCGGCCGTTTTTTGCCATGTCTTCATACAGCATGGAATCGGCTTCTCTCAGTCGTTTTATGAAAGGATTATTTTTTTCCCTGCCCGGATCGTAAATAGGAAAAGGACCTCTTTCCTTTGCAAGATTTACCGAAGAACGATAAGCTTCCAGGGCAAGCAGTTTGTGAACTTCGATGGAAAAGTTAGTGGCATCATCGGTTCCGTAACGGCAGCCTAAAGCTGCCAGCATGTCGCCTTCAGCGGTAATGCCAATGCCTGTGCGCCTTCCCTCGATGCATTTCTTTTTTATGTTGTTCCAGAGGCTTACCTCTGTTCTTTTTATTTCAAAATCTTCAGGGTCCTTATCAATTTTTTCAAGGATCTTGTCAATTTTTTCCAGTTCAAGGTCAATGATGTCGTCCATGATTCTTTGTGCATAGTGAACATGCCTGATAAAAGTTTCGGAATCGAAGCTGACCTGATCGGTGAAAGGATCTTCAACGTAGTTGTAAAGATTGATAGCTATCAGGCGGCAGCTGTCGTACGGACATAAAGGAATTTCGCCGCAGGGATTCGTGGATACTGTTTTAAATCCGAGGTCTGCATAGCTGTCGGCAACCGATTCACGAATAATGGTGTCCCAGAAAAGTATGCCGGGTTCAGCGGAGCGCCATGCATTATGCACAATTTTTTTCCACAGGTTTTGCGCGTTGATTTCTTTTTTAACGGTTGGTTTTGCCGAATCGACGGGATATTGCTGAAAATAAGGCTCATTATTGATAACGGCTTTCATGAAGTCGTCGGTAATTTTCACAGAAACATTTGCTCCTGTAACTTTTCCTTCTTCGAGCTTTGCATCAATAAATTTTTCCGAGTCGGGATGTTTAATGGAAATGCTGAGCATAAGTGCTCCGCGCCGGCCATCCTGTGCCACTTCACGTGTGCTGTTGGAATAACGTTCCATAAAAGGAACAATACCCGTAGAAGTAAGGGCGCTGTTTTTTACAGGTGTTCCGCCGGGGCGGATATGCGAAAGATCATGACCCACGCCGCCGCGGCGTTTCATAAGCTGCACCTGTTCTTCGTCAACTCTCATAATGCCGCCGTACGAATCGGAAGGTCCGGGATGCCCTATAACAAAACAGTTTGAAAGCGAGCCTATCTGGAAATCGTTGCCTATGCCGGCCATGGGGCTGCCCTGGGGAACAATGTATTTAAAGTTTTTCAGCAAAGCATACACGTCGTCTTCGCTCATCGGGTTGGGATATCTTTTTTCGATGCGTGCAATTTCACGGGCAATGCGGCGGTGCATATCGTCAGGAGTGCATTCGTACAGATTTCCCTGTGAATCCTTCAGTGCGTATTTGTTAATCCATACATTGGCGGCCAGCGTATCATTCTTGAAGTAAATAGTGGTTTTTTCAAAAGCCTCATCGTAAGAAAAAGTTTTTGCTTTCACCTCTTCCCTTTTTGATTTTATTTCATTTTGTTTTTCCTCTTTTTTTTCATCATTAAATAAATCAGGCTTTGTACGTTCCTTCAGAACATCGTTGTAAACATTTGTCTTGCCTTTTTTTTCAACATCATTCGTGGTGTTTCGGGTAACTTTGTCTTCCATTATAGAAAAAAGTCTTTATATTAAATTTAAATAATTTTTTAAAACCCTGTATTGTAACCAGATAAAAAAATCCGTTTTTATTTGAAACGGATACGCAAGATAAACAAACATACTTCTGCTGCCAACACCTTTTTATTAACAATTAATTGACAGTTGTAAATTCACATATACATATACAATCTAAGTATTTGAAAAGTAAACAAATATTTTTTAAGTAATAAAATACCTGTTAATTTTTTTTCTTCCAGATTAGTTTTTTCCCGAAGCCTAACTGGTTATGTGTGAATTTTATATAATTTATTTCAATGCTCCATAGGGTAAGTTCTGAAAACGCCGCAACCGGAAACCTTTTAATATAGGCTGTCTTAGCGTGTTCAGCTTCTTTCCCTTTGTTTTTTTTTACGGTTCCCGAAAACTGAACACCTTGAATCTTTCCGACAATAAGCGTTTCAAGGGCTATGGTTCCGGAAACATCAGGCTGAACAAGAAATTCGGAAACATGACGTGTGTCATTATCAGAAGTGATAATGAATTTATTTTCTTTTTCATCGTAAACGTAGAAGCAGCTGCAGCACCATGGAATGTTGTTTCCGGAAGTGGCGAGTGCCATGGTGTGATGCTTTTTTATGAAGCGGATGATCCTGCTGTCAATGGTTTCCAGGATTGTGTGATAGTCTTTCATGCGAAAATAGGCACCAGAGAGTTTTTGTGATATTATACTTTGAACTGTGAATTTTACGTTTTATTGAGCCAGCGAAATACGAATGATTACGAAACTACAAAATTCGTACTTCGTTGAGATTGGTGAAATTGTCAACTTATTTCAGTTCACAGCATTACTTTCTGACGCCTGTATGGTTTTGTAAAATTTATTCTACGATCAGGTTTTTATGACAAATAGTAAAACGGTCATTTCCTGATATGCGAATGATATACGAGCCTGAAGGTAACCCCGATATATCAATATGCGATACCATGGTATTATTTGTTTTTGCCGATTTCATTAGCTGGCCGGAAGTACTGAATACTTCAACCATTGCGGCATTTTCAGGTGTGCTGATGTTAACTGTTTCTGATGCCGGATTCGGAAAAACAATAATGGCATCATTTATTTCATAATGCTCCAGTCCGCCGGGTTGTGGCAATGCAGAAATATATTTTACATTTATAACACTATCGGTAGCAGGGTCAACATCCATTTCAAGAATCATGTAGCCCAGCCCGTTTGTCCACCAGGAATAGCGCTTGGTAGTATCGATTCCACCGTATGTTGCAGTGAAATCCACCCAGTAGTTAATCCCATTTATTTTGGCCCAAACGTTATCATTCATTATCTGCAAAACATTTACACGCAGAGCATCATAGGTTCCGAGAATTGTGGTTATATTACCACATGCATCGAATTGTGAAACTGTAGTAGTCATCTCCTTCACTTTTACGGAATCAATAAAAACAGAACCTACCTGCTGCCCCACGTAATTTATTGTCGTGAATTCGCTGTAGCCATTAAATCCATCAAGGTAAGTTGACGGAAGATCAGTAATTTTTTGTGTAGGGTCCATAGGAACAATAATATCCGTTGTACTTCCCGCAAATTTTCCTGCCTGGCCAACTAAGTTTAAACTATCGCTGTTCAGGTTAAGATACATGTAAGAGGTTTCTGAATTGATGGTCATAAGGCAGAGATTTGATGTTGGAAAAGAATTACCGTATACTGTCCATTCCGGCTTGGTGAAAATGATAGTATCGGTGAGGTGATTGGCGAGGCTGGTGAAAATCCATGTTTGATTTGCTCCAGCATTTCCCGGTATTACAGCTGTCGGTAAAGTATCGTTATACATTATGTACTTTGTCAGCGGCAGTGCCATATCATTTTGCGTCAGGGTGATCTGCGCCTGCGACACAAAAAATATAATGCATGCCAAAAAAAATGTACTGATTTTTTTCATGGTTCGGGTTTTTAAGATTTATTTGTTGAAACAAATGTAAAAAATATTAATCGAATGACTGCAGTTCGCATAATTTTTTGTAGATGCCATTTATGCCCATTAATTCAGCATGAGTACCGTGCTCCGCTCTTTCGCCTTTCTGCAGGACAATAATTTCATCAGCATGCTGAATGGTAGACAGCCTGTGGGCAATAACAACGGATGTCCGGTTTTTCATGAGCTTTTCGAGGGCCTCCTGCACCAGGCGTTCCGATTCAGTGTCAAGCGAAGAAGTGGCTTCGTCAAGTATAAGGATGGGCGGATTTTTAAGAACAGCCCGTGCAATGCTGAGCCTTTGTCTTTGCCCGCCGGAAAGTTTTACCCCGCGGTCACCTATATTTGTTTCGTATCCGTATTCGAGTTCCATGATGAACTCGTGGGCATTGGCAATTTTTGCCGCTTCGATCACACGTTCTTTGCCCATATCATCAATTCCGAAAGCAATATTGTTGAAGACGGTGTCATTGAAAAGAATAGATTCCTGTGTTACAATTCCCATCAGCTTGCGCAGATCAGTAATGATCATTTTTTTAATAGGTGTGCCATCAATGAGTATCTCACCTTTTGTGCAATCATAAAACCGTGGAAGCAGATCGACCATGGTTGATTTGCCTCCGCCGCTGGGGCCGACAAGTGCAATGGTTTTTCCTTTTTCAATAGTAAGATTGACATTTGTCAGTACTTCTTCTTTTTCATATGTAAAAGAAACATTGCTGTAAACTATATTATTTTTAAATTCATCCACTGAAAGTGCATTGGGTATTTCTTCAATAACCTCTTCGGCATCGAGCACCTGCTTTATGCGTTCGGCGCTGGCTGCTCCTTTCTGAACATTGTACATAGCTGTAACGAACGATTTGACAGGAACGATAAGCTGCGAAAAGATTACAATATATGCAACGAATACTTCCGGTGAGATACTTACATTCATTCCAAGAACAAGATTTCCGCCATACCACATGATGGTTACAAGCACCACGGCTCCAAGAAATTCTGTCAAAGGGCCGGCCAGGTCGCGTTTACGGTACACACGCACCATCAGACGGGTATAATCATCGTTGATTTTTCTGAATTTTTTTTCAGAATAGCTGATAGCAGTGAAAGCCTTGATAATTCTAAGTCCTGATATTGTTTCCTCAATCACCGATAAAATAATGCCCATTTTATTCTGAACTTTATCAGACGTTTTTCTGAGGCTTTTGCCTATGCGACCGATAAGCCACCCTGTAAGCGGAAGCAGAATAAGAACGAATAATGTAAGCTGAGGGCTCATGATCATCATGGTAGCCAGGTAAATCACAATGTTCAGCGGGTCGCGGAAAATCATTTCCAGTGATGTCATGATTGACCATTCCACTTCCTGCACATCAGAGGTCATGCGTGCAATAAGATCCCCCTTTTTTTGTTCGGAATAGTATGAAAGAGGAAGTATCAGAATTTTACGATAAACATCATTGCGGATATCTTTCACTGCTCCGTTGCGTACTTTAGCCAGGTAAAACATGGCCATATAACGGAAAAAATTCTTCAGGAAAAAAAGTATCACTACCAGAATGCAGATGAAAATTAATGCATCCACTTTTCCGTAATGGATAATGATTGTGCTTATTTGATAGTTAAATGTGTCGCTGACTGCATTTACCGAAAAGGCAAAATCGGGTTTAACTGTTACCAGTTCATGTGTTCCGAAAAGTAGTCCGAGAAACGGAACCACCATGGCCAGCGATACCAGTGAAAAAAGAACCGCGAAAATATTGAATATTATATTAAGCGACGCATAACCCCAGTATGAACGGGCGTAACGTAATATGCGCATGGTTTCTTTCACAGGGCAAAGATAGATATTTTTAAAAAAGGGTTTAATGTAGGATAACTGAGAAAAATTTGATTTATTATCAAAGGATTACCTGACGATATTAATAATTTGAAATGGGTTAATGGTTTGTTGTTTAGGGCAGCCGGTCTGGTCAATGGTCATTAGTCAGACCATAAACTATGACCTTAAACCAAACCGGCAGCTAACGACCATCAACCAATGACATACTTATTTATAAAATCCATCAATATGTTTCCATCTCTTATGCGACCAGAGCCAGTATTCCGGTGCCCGATGGATAGTCTTTTCGAGAAGGGAAATATAGGATTTCATTATTTCGCCTTTTGCAGCTTCTTTAGGGTTATCAGAGATTTTAATGATATGGATTTTTAACCTTCCTCTTTTTATTCTTTCGATGTCAGCATAAACAACAGGGTAATTATAATCTCTTGCATATTTTTCAGCACCATATAAAAATTCAGTATCCTTGTTCAGGAATTTCGCTGGAACCCCTTTGTTTACGCCTCCAGGATACTGGTCGGAAAGAAACAGGCTTGCGGTAAGCACGTCCTTATCCCTGGCAAATTCTTCTTTGATATTGGTGGCATTGATGATCTTCATTCCGAATTTGCTCCTTTTGCCGTTGGTGAGTTTGTTCATTACCTTATTAGTTAAAGGTTTTCCAACTCCGATAGCAAGATGAGGAAATAATAAATTCATGGAATAGATAACGTATTCCCAGTTGCAGTAATGAGCCGACATGAAAATCACGCTGCGGTTTTCTTTTGCATATTCTTCCATTATTTCAGGATGGTCGCAGGTAATTCTTTTCAGTAAATTTTCTTTCCGGATGGTAAAACATTTAATTGATTCGAAAACAGTATCAGCAAGATGGCTGTAAAATATTTTTGTTGTTCTTTTAATGTCAACTTCTTTCGGAAAACTTCCTTCAAGATTTTTCATCACGACATTTTTCCTGTAGCCCAGTATCCGGTAAAGTAAAAAAGCAAGTGCATCGGAAAGGCGATACAGAAGCCAGAAAGGCTGTAATGAAAATAAAACAAGAAAATAAAAAAGGAAGTAACTGAAAATTTTTGAGAAAAAAGATTTCATATTAAATTGTCTTCATCTTTTCTTTGGAAATGGCAGCACAAATA
Source organism: Bacteroidota bacterium (assembly GCA_043801235.1). Classification (GTDB taxonomy): domain Bacteria; phylum Bacteroidota; class Bacteroidia; order Bacteroidales; family CG2-30-32-10; genus DAOQAK01. Next base: position 26,710 of record JAZDMF010000213.1, read on the forward strand.
TATGCTTAAAATTATTTATCTGAGACCCCGGAGAGGTCAAATATGAATAATTCGGGAAACCCAACAAATCCTCTTAACCCCTGATGGGGTTCAATATGAGATATTATATTCAACACCTTCAGTGTTGTATAAATGATTGGCTCGTTTTATTAATATTGAATCCCTTCGGGATTCTTCTGATTAAAATTTATTCCTTCACCAGCATTTTTACTGAAACAGCATTCTTGCCTGTTACTTTGATCATGTATACCCCGGCAGGTAAATCAGAAATGTTTATTTCTGTTTGTTTTTGCTTTATATTAATTAATTGCAGGAGTCTCCCATCGATGCTGTATATACCAGCCAAAGGATAATCATTTGAAGACGTTGCAAAATCAATGATAACAGATTCGTTTGCGGGATTAGGAAAAACAGAAACAAGTGATGGATCAACTTCTTCGTTAATATTAGTATTAAAAGAAACTACAACCGAATCGGCCAGAACACAACCATTATTATCGGTAATAGTCACCATATAAGTTTCAGGCAATAGACCTGTTGCTGTTGCAGTTGTTTGAACGGGTGCAGTATTCCATGAATATGTATACGGAGCCAGTCCTAATGAAACAGTTGCCGTTGCTGTACCATCGCTGCATGTTGAACAGCTTGCATCAACTGCAGACATTGCCAGTGTTATTGTGCTGCATTCCGATTCGGCATAAGTATACCAGCTTTCATTGCCATTGGTCATATTATCATTTGTAATTGTGGAAACATCTTCGTTGGCAATGCTGTAAGCGCTGTCATAAGCTGTAACTGCAATAGTGTCGAAAACAGAAATTCCTGTAAGGATGTACGATGTGTCATTTCCCACATCAACAGAATCAGTAAAAGAATAACCGGTAAAACCGCCATAGCATAAGTGATAACCGGCAATATCAGTTTCCGGGTTATGTTCCCATGTTATTAGTACTTGTCCTCCACCAATATTTGTTTTTGTGACATTTGCAGGTGGTGATACCGGAGCTATCGTATCAGGTTTTGACAAATACGGGCTGTAGTTTACAATACCCAGACTATTATTGTCGAACCAATCATAAATTTTTGTTTGTATTTCAGCATCGATTGTTGTTCCCCACCAATTATTGGTAGCTGCAAGATTTGGTGATCCCTGAGCATTGCTGTTATACAATTCATAAAAAGTGGAATTGTTAAATATATTGTTGTTGTTAATATCCAGATTGTCCAAAATATATAAACTTGCATTTTGCTGGTTATTCAAATCAGTATTCCTGTTGCCAACAATCGTATTATAAATAATATCCTGGTTGCCGGTAGTTATCCACCTATATATTGCAGAACCATCAACTGAAGTATTCCTGACAATATGATTATTTAGGATTGCCCCGTAAGTATATAGTGCTCCGCCGTCGCCATTAGCAGTATTATCAGCAATCACATTATATAATGTGGTTCCCCCGTTAAAAACAGCGCCTGCATGCCTGCCCGCTGAGTTATTAATAATTATGTTTTCAGATACTGTTGAGAAAGTGACATAAAGTGCGCCACCTTCACAACCGGTATTTGGAATATTTGTTGTATTGTTCATGATAATGTTATTGTAAATACTCATTGCACTGCCATCAATCCCTCCACCGGTGCTAATTCCAGTATTATGTGAGATCACATTATTTGTAATGACATAAGTCCCTCCCGCTGGATCTACATTTATTCCACCTCCGGATGATGCTGTATTATTAGAAATAGTATTTCCAGTAATAAGGTTATTGCCGTCCCCCGAGATATAAATTCCACCTCCATTTGAGGATGGTCCGGTATAAGTAGATATATTATTTATTATCAAAGAATTTGAAATTTTAAGCATACTTGTATTGTTGTAAGCATGAATCCCGGTGGCGCTGTTATCCCTGACCGTGCAATGATTTACAAAAGGATGAGCCCCGTCAAATCGTAAAGCCCCGTTTTCGCTAACACTGACACCACCTGCATACTGGATATTGCAGTATTCAAGTATGCTTCCGCTAATGTAAGTTCCATTAATGTCGGTTTGAAAAACCGCATCAATACTTGTGTCGCTGAAATAGATATAACCCCAGGCGCCGGCTGTATCAAGAGTATTTGAAGTAAATGTGATACTGTCGCTGATCGTACCCTGTGCTATCAGTGTCCCGTCAATTTGTAAGGATAGCCCGCTGTTAAATTTAACCATAACACCCGGTTCAATGGTTAAAGTAACCCCGTTATTAACCAAGACATTTCCTATAACAACATACGGGCTGTTTGCCACAGTCCAGACGGTATTTGTCGAGATTAGTCCGCTCACATTGGTTTGGGCAAAAATCTGCACACTTGCCAACCATGCTATGCATATCAGTAATGCGACTTTTTTTGTTTTGTTTTGAATGAAATTCATTTTGTTTTTTTAAATGTTTTAATTTTTCAGATAACAGGATTTTTATTCTTTTACAAATTTCTTTATTGCCATTTTATTATCACTAATCACTTTTACGAAATATACTCCATCCTGCAGAGATGAAATATCAAGAACCGCTTTATGATTGATCTTAGATACAAAAACAACCTGTGAGAGGGCATTAACGATTTCATATTTGCTTTCAACTGCTGTATTCCCTAATTCTATTGTTATTTCATTACTTACAGGATTAGGATAAATGGAAAACAAATCCGAACCATTATTATTTTCAAAAATTCCGTCAGGATTATTAGAGGCAATATTTGATCGTGAGGAATTATATGATTTTGTCGGATTGCAACTGTTTGGACTCACTACTTCCACCTGGTAATATACATATCCTGCAGGAGGCGTCAGATCTGTGTATTGCGTACTTCCTGCTGAAGTGGTTCCGATCTGAAGCATTGTATCAGGAGAAGTTCCCCTGTAAATATTATAAGATGTAACTGTAAATCCTTCATAGGACTCCCATATCAGGTTCCATGTGCCCATCCCCTGGTTAATTGCAAGATGCATGGTCTTATGATAAGCGCTTTTATCTGATTCGAGTCCGCAATCATCAAAAATTGAAATTTTATATTTGTTCGATTGTACATCCGGTTGAGAAGTGCTGTCAACGAACACACTCAGGCTGTCATAAGGTACGGCACCGATTCTGATATAATTATTTGTGGTTGTTTCCCTGAAAATATAAAATGTGTCAATTGCAGAAGAAACAGTTTTATTCCAAACGACAAGGTTCTTATTTATGCTGTCAACACTTACAATACATATTTCCGGTGCATTCATCGGCATTATTGACACATTGACATCATCGGTTGCAATACAGCCATTGGGCGTTGTAACAGTAACTGAATATGTCTGATTCGAATCCGTAAGAACTTTTGGGGAAGCTATGCTTGCACTGTCCATACCTTCTGCAGGAAGCCATGAATATGTGAGTTCACCTGTTCCTGTATAATTCGTAGACGTAAAAAGTGTTGCACTATCACCGCAAAATGGTGAGGCGTCAGATCCATTGATGATAAGCGGATAAACATTTACAGTTACACTGTCAATAGCAATGCAGCCATTGGCTGTAGTGATAGTTATGTGGTATGTTGTGTTACTTGTAACTGTAGCTGTAGGATTTGGGACAGTGTCATAACTTAACCCTGTTGAGGGCGTCCAATTATAAGAAAGAGTTCCTGAATAATTAGAAGTAACACTATCTAATTGAATAGTTCCTCCGCAAATTATTGATAAAAAATGAGCTCCAATATCAATTAATATTGCTGGTGGCTCTGTGATTATAATGCTTGTAGTAAGCATGCACCCATTTGTTTCGGAAACAGTTACAGTATAAGTACCTGCTACAAGTCCGGAAATATTGGCTGTTGTTTCACCATTGTCCCAAAGATAAGTATAAGGGCTAGCGCCCCCAGATACCATTGCTGTTAATTCTCCTGTTGCCGCCCCATTACAAAGAAGAGGCTGAGTGACATCTATAGAAACAGCCAAAGGTGTTCCGGTTTGATATTCATAAGCTCCAATATCTATGCGACATACTGTTACACGTGGATTGCCTGCAAAATCGGTCGCTGCATAGTTGCCATTGGGGTCTCCCGTATCTATGCAAGGTGAAAAATTTTGTAATGACCAGTCAGCACTGACTCCATCAAATCCGCTGCCACTTCCGGCCGAAGGAGAAACAAACTGCGGATCAGCATTTATGTTATTCTGATATGTACCAGTATAAAAATTACCATTAATTTCAAAAGCACCAGAACCTCCCTGCACATCACAATAGTAAAAGTTAGGATCACTGCCATCGTCATTTAAAAATACCTGCGCACCACCTGTGCTTGCAGTATTGCCGAATATGATACAATTGCGAAAGGTTGGGACTGATGCTTGGCCGCAATATAAGGCTCCGCCAATAGTAGTACTGTTATTAACAACGGAGTTATTGGTAATAGCTGCGTTATTATTTTCGCAGCAGATTCCACCACCATAATTGCTTCCCGTGTTGTTTGAAATGATATTGTCGGAGATGGAATTGGTTCCGTTACAGCAGTGGATACCACCACCACGAAGAGAAGTATTGTTTGAAATAGTATTGTAAGAAATAGTTATGTTACTGAAGTTGCAAAATATTCCACCACCCAGAGAAGCCGTATTGTAGGAAATGATATTGTGGGAGATAATACCGCTATTGCTGTATTCACAATAAATGCCGCCACCCTCCAGTTCGGAAATATTGTTTGTAATTACATTGTTTGAAATATTTGGGTTGTCATAACAAGTAATTCCACCACTCTTGGCTCCTGGACCTATAGCAGAATTATATGAAATGATATTGTTCGAGATAACGGGGTTACTGCCATTTTCGCAGTATATTGCACCTCCGCCATCCATGTCGGTGGAATTGTATGAAATGTTATTATGGGAAATCGTGGGACTGCTGTTATAACAATAAATGCCGGCTCCTTTAAATGACATATTATATAAAATAGAACTATTAGAGATGATCGTTTTAGAAAAATTATTAAAATAAAATGCACCGCCAAGATCAACATAAGGTGAACTAGTGTAAAGATTACTAAGTTCATTTACTTTTGCCATCATAAGTCCAATTAAAAGGATTCCGTCTTGTTTTGTTGTATGTTTTGATGTATTCCGTCAATTGATCAACAAGTTGTTGTTTGCTATGCCACACTCCTCCTTT
>JAZDMF010000219.1:0-2010 GCA_043801235.1 Bacteroidota bacterium
ATCCGTGATGAATTTTTTCAAACCGGCTTTAGTATTATAGATAGTGCCAAATTTAAAAGGGATCACAGTACTCTGTTCCATGATCATGCTGATTACCCTGATATGCTCCCGCGCGTTGGTTTCCAACCATTGAATATCTGATAAATTCTTTTTTAAGTTTTCTTCGGAGAATTCACTTTCTGAAACATATTTCACGATCACGAAAAAATCATCGAACATAAGAGATTTCAAGCCTTTGGACTCCATGTTACGCACGAGTCCTATAGGACTGTTTGATATGCAATAAACATATATCAGTTCTCTGATCATGATAACTGGTTTCTTTATTAAGTGGTATTACTGGTCAGCGCTATCCATTCCTTCAAAGGAATTAAGTCGTTCGAAGGAGGTAATTTCAAGCTTGTCATCCATCCTGACCGAATAGAACAACCGTACCTGTTTTGGCGGAAGGTTCATTGATTTTAAAAATGAATCGTCTTCATATACCTCTGCCACAGAATTCCAATCTTCTTTTACTTTTTCAATTTTTATGACCGTTACGTCATAACATTTAATGTTCTCTTTCAGGAACTTAACCACTGTTTTTTTTACATCAATTATGTTACTCATTTTTCCCCTCCTTATTATTTACTTTTTCCCGGTAATGGTTTATTTTCACCAACTTTCTTCATATTATGCCCGCAACCCGGGCAAAATTTGTAATCGAACATAAACCGCCAGGTCTCCCCGCATTCCGGGCAGCTAATATTGAGTGACTGTCCACAACCAATACAAAACTTCTCTTTTCCACCCGTGGTTTTCCCACATTTCGGACATTTAAAAGCGCTCATTTTTCCCTCCATTTTTTATTAGGCTTTTTCGCTATTTGTTTTGTTTCTCAATCCTGATATTTTCCAGTAATTCCAACAATTCATCTTCTTTTTTGTCGTATTCCTCTTCATCAATTTCATCCATCTCAAATTTCAGCTGCAGTGCCATCAATCTTTCTTTGATGGCGCCTTCATCCGACGTTTCTTTCTCGATCACCTCATTGATTTTTTTCGCAATAAAAATGACTCCATTTAAAGGTGCCATCAGTATGTCATCGATTAAAAACATATTAAATACCTTTCGTGTTAATTACCAGGTTAACAAAGTTATAGGGTGGCAATGTCCCTACGTATTTGAAGGTCATAAAGCGGCCATATTTTTCATCCAAATCGTTCACCGTTTTGTCAAACGCGGGTTCAGATGTGTTTTTAATAAGAAATGCAGCATTGAGAATCATAAATTCTCCGTAGTTGTCGTTTATTTTCACATCATCTGCAAGCGGATTTAAAACATCGAGGATAATGCTTTTGTAATTTGCCGTTTCCTTTTTAAGCGCTTCGACCACCATTTCTCCGATTTTCATACGCTGATAATGGGTTTTATCGGGAGGCAGATTCATCAGTTTTCCTTTGAGTGAACTGATTTCATCATATTTTTCAAGAATACTTTCATAGATCGCAGATTCCTGTGCAAGTACCTTGAGGCCCAGTTCCTTCTTGCCTTCCATTGTATTAAGCGTATCGTCGAATTTTTTATAGTCCTTTTCCAGGATTCTCAGGATTCCGGCATCGTCGTCATGTTCGGAGATGGTTGAAAACCGAACAGGCAGCACCGTGAATCGTTTCATAACCTCTTCAAGGACCTTCTCATGGGTAGTCATATTAACCCTACGTGCTTCATATTGGATGATCGGCGAATTACTCACAATGGCACTGATATCTTTGAAATTGATCCCATAAACCACGTCGGCGCGTTTACCCATGCCAATCGGGCCATAGTCCAATGCGCCCGTATGCCTGATAATCCCATAAATATATTTTCCTTCTTTCGGAATTTCCAGTTCTTTGTTCATAATGACGCTTTCATAAATTGTTTTACAATTCCCATTTTTCGGGAAATATTTTCAGGTCGATAAAATTAAAAATCGGCAACGGGGCTGTATACACAAAATCGCTTCGATCCTCGTATCTGGTGCCAAGG